>JAYVFW010000466.1:0-8723 GCA_043772715.1 Phormidesmis sp.
GCCTATCCAACCCTTCCTAGGAAAAGCATTGACTACGCACTGATGGAAAAAACTGACCGCGCTTATGTGCTGCCTGTTACTTTCGGCTGGGATGATTTAGGCGACTGGTCGGCGATCGAACGACTGCTTAAAAATGCAGACAACCCCAACGTAGAATTGGCAAAGCATATTGGCTTAGACACGAAAGGAACGCTGCTCTATTCCACAAATGACGACGAACTGATTGTGACGATCGGCTTAGAAGACACAGTAGTTGTTCGCGATGGAAAAGTCACTCTGATTGCCAAAAAAGATCGAACTCAAGAGATCAAAACCATTCTTAAAATGCTGCAATCGCGATCGGAATTTGAGGAACTGCTGTAAAAAAATCGGCTAAGGAACGTGAATTTGACGACTTCATTATCATTCCATCGCGCCCCCTAAATCCCCCAACTCTGAGGGACTTGAAGCCCAGCATTGAGGTTCAAAGTCCCCCAGGCGTAACGTTCTCCAATTTTGAAGAATAGATTTGGGGTCAAAAATCTAATAGCATTAAAATACCAAATCGGCTAATGCTGAGGCGGATTTTTTTTAGCCATCGAGAGCATCGGCAGGGAAGGGCGCGACGACGCGGGCGGAAGCGCATGAATTGCCCTGCGTTCTTGCATGTCGGGGGAGCGTTTTTGAGATTGCCATAGTCTGAGCGCGATCGCGACCCCAACCGCGCTCAGACCAAACACCACCAGCGAGGTGCTGCCATCAATGCCTCCGATCGCCACGTCTACGGCACCTGCAATCAGCACAAATCCGGTGATGGGTTCCTTCCGATAAACGGTTTTGAACATCTGTGACCAGACAATACTCATAAAATTTGGCTCTGTTGCAGTTATCTTCTATTTTAAAGCCACTAGCTTGTCAACGGTAGGGCTTCTGTAGCTTTTTAATTTAGGACTGTGAATTCAAGAATTTTGAAGATCTGATTTATAACAAGTTGCGATGATTATAAGCAAAATTGCAGACAGCAACACATTTACTCAATCAGATTACCCAACTATAACAAAGGGCAGACTTTCATCTGCCCGTCAATTCAATCTTAGACTTAGAGCTAAAGCTACATCAAACCCAGCCAAGACAGCACGCCCTGACCCGTTACATATTCAACAATCAACGCCGCAACAAAGCCAATCATAGCTGCTCGACCGTTGAGGCGCTCTGCATAATCATTAAAGCCGAACTTAGGTTCGCTTAATTTGGGAGCTGTTGTCGGTTGACTAGAAGTCATTGCGTGTTAACCTCGCGCCTTTAATAAATCAACAACTGAATCTTTCTGAAGATTAGAGAACGCTAGAAACCCGATCGGACTACTTCACATTTCTTTACCTTCGTCTCTCATTGTAGACAGATTTAAGACATTTGTCACCGAGATTCAGCCTCACGGATCACAGCTACAAACGGTCAGCAGGTTTAAGCTAGAGCAGAGGCGAGCATAATTGAGGTAAAGATGGAAATCGGAATTCCCAAAGAAACGAAAGATCAGGAATTTCGGGTGGGGTTGAGTCCTAGCAGCGTGCGGGTGTTGTCAGAAAGCAGTCACACGGTGTTTGTGGAAACACAGGCTGGAGCGGGATCGGGCTTTACGGATGCCGATTATGTTCAAGCGGGTGCTGATATGGTCAGTAGTCCTTTACAAGCCTGGAATCGAGAGCTAGTGATTAAGGTCAAAGAGCCGCTAGTCAGTGAATATCAATATTTGCAGAAAGGACAGATTCTCTTCACTTATCTTCACTTGGCGGCAAATCGTCCCCTAACGGAGCATTTGATCGAGTCTGGTGTAAGCGCGATCGCCTACGAAACCGTAGAACTGCTCGATCGTCGTCTGCCTCTACTCACGCCGATGAGCATTATCGCCGGACGGCTATCGGTGCAGTTTGGGTCACGATTTCTAGAACGGCAGCAGGGAGGACGCGGCGTTCTTTTAGGCGGAGTGCCCGGAGTCAAACCGGGAAGAGTTGTGATTCTTGGCGGCGGCGTAGTCGGAACTGAGGCGGCACGAATGGCGATCGGCATGGGGGCCCAAGTGACGATCTTGGATGTCAGCGTTGATCGTCTGTCATATTTAGAAACCTTATTCGGCTCTAGAGTTGAGCTACTTTACAGCAGTTTTAGCCAGGTTGAGGCGGCGGTTCCTGACGCTGACCTTTTGATTGGAGCGGTGCTAGTGCCCGGAAGAAGAGCGCCTACGATCGTCTCTCGTCAGCTAGTCGGTCAAATGCAACCCGGATCAGTGATTGTCGATGTGGCAGTCGATCAGGGCGGCTGCATCGAAACGGTTAGACCGACTTCTCACACCCAACCGACTTACGTTGAAGCGGGGGTGGTGCATTACGGCGTACCTAATATGCCCGGAGCGGTTCCCTGGACGGCGACTCAGGCACTTAATAACAGCACCCTTCCCTATGTGTTGAAGTTAGCAAATCATGGTTTAGAAGCGTTGGATAAAGATGCTGCGCTAGCAAACGGCTTAAATGTGCAGAATCATCAGTTGATTCACCCGGCTGTGCAAGAGGTGTTTGCTGATCTTGTGAGTTAACGTCAGTTCGACGAGTTTTTTAGCTTCGTCAAAAGCGGCTTCTGCCCCCTAAGTCCCCCATTCTGAGGGATTTTAAACCGAAAATTTTGACTTGATAGTCCCCCAGGATTGGGGACGTTAGAGGTAACGTCCTTACACACCTCAATCTGGCTTTGAAAGCTTGCTATTCTTCAGCCGTTTGCACTTTCTTACGAGCGCTCGTGGTTTTCTTAGCGGCGGCTGTTTTAGTCGTCGTTTTCTTGGCTGTCGATTTAGAAGTTGTCGCCTTTTTAGTCGTACTGACTTTCTGAGTCGTTTTCTTGGCGGTGGTTTCAGTTTCGCTATCGGCTACTGCCTTCTTCGATCGTCCCGTCGTCTTGCCAGCCGTTTTACGACCTTTGGTGCCGGCTTTAGTCCCAGCTTTGGCAGCGATCGCGCCAAGTGCGGTTTCCATCGTGATAGATTCGACGGTTTCCCCTTCGGGCAGTGAGGCGTTTACCTTGCCGTACTTGATGTAAGCCCCATAAGGGCCATCGTAGATGTTAACAGGATCGCCTTCTTCAGGATGGGCACCCAACTCCCGCAGAGCTTTTGCGGTGCCTCGTTTGCCTCTTACGGCTTTAGGTTCTGCTAACAGTTGCAGAGCGCGATCGAAATCTACGGTGAGAACGTTGTCGGCGGCTTTGAGAGATCGATAGTCTTTGTGGACTTTGCCGTCTTCGCCTTTCCCCAAATCATGAACAATATAAGGACCATAAGGACCTAAGCTCGCCTGTACTTTCCTGCCCGTGTCGGGGTGCATTCCTAAAGTTCGGGGGAGGGCCAGTAAACCAACGGCTTGTTCGAGCGTCACGGTTTCAGGAGTCACCCCTTTAGGAAGAGACACATTCTTGGGCTTCGGATTGGCATCCGACTTATCGCCCAGTTGCACATAGTGCCCATAAGGACCCAGCTTGACGTAAATCGGTTCGCCATTTTCAGGATGAACCCCTAATTTCTTGGGACCCAGAAGTAGAATTTCGACCTGTTCAGCATTCAAATCAGCAGGCGGCATATCTTTGGGCAGGTTGATATTGCCGTTTTCTGACTCGATATAAGCCCCGGTCTTGCTGATGCGAATTTTTGCGTCCAAGTCGCCAAAGTGAATCGTCCGGGCTTCCTTGGGATCGATTTGGCTCTCGCGATCTTTGACCTGTTTTTCTAAGCCTTCTTCACCAGAGTAGAACTCACGAAGATAAGGGAGCCACTGGACTTCTCCCGTGGCAATATCATCTAGGGTTTGCTCCATTTTTGAGGTGAAACTGGGGTCAACAATCTCAGGAAAGTGCTTCTCTAACAGATCGGTGACAGCAAACGCCGTAAAGGTGGGAATCAACGCATTTCCAACCAGTTGGGCATATCCCTTCGCAATGATGGTGCTGATGATGCTGGCGTAGGTGCTGGGGCGACCGATGCCTTCACTCTCCAGGGTTTTGACCAGAGACGCTTCGGTATAGCGGGCAGGCGGTTGGGTTTCATGCCCGATCGCTTCCAAATTCCGGCAGTTGGGGTGATCGCCGACGCGCATCGTAGGCAAAATGACTTCTTGGCTCTCGATCGCCGCACTAGGGTCATCAGACCCCTCGACATAAGCGCGGAAGAAACCCGCGAAGTCAATCCGTTTGCCGCTGGCTCGAAACCCAGCATCTTCAACTTGAATTTGGACGGTGATTTGAGTTTGTCGGGCATCTGCCATCTGAGTGGCGACGGTGCGCTTCCAGATCAAATCGTAGAGTTTAAGATCCCGTCCGCTCAGGTTGGTTTGCTGTGGCGTGCGGAAACTGCTTCCCGCAGGGCGAATTGCTTCGTGAGCTTCTTGAGCACCCTTGCTTTTGGTGGTGTATTGGCGAGGCTGAGGGCTGAGATACTCGGTTCCATACATTTGCTGGACGCATTCGCGAGAAGCGGCGATCGCTTGTCCCGATAAATGCACCGAGTCCGTTCTCATATAGGTGATGTAGCCCTGTTCATAGAGGCTCTGAGCCGTCCGCATTGTGTCACGGGCAGACAATCCTAACTTACGATTCGACTCTTGTTGCAGCGTAGATGTGGTGAAAGGAGGCGATGGCTTCCGCGTCACCGGGCGTTCTTCTTGATCCGAAACAGTCCAAGTTTTATCAGCGAGGCGCTCTTGCAAAGCTCTAGTTTCTGCTTCGTTGAGCAAGAGAACGTTGCGACCTGCTACGATTTGACCCGTCGATTCGTCAAAGTCGGCACCCGTCGCTAGTTTGCGACCGCCCAGGGTCATCAGTCGGGCTTCAAATTCGTTGGTTTTCTTGCCACTGGTTTCGCCCACTGCCAGCAACGCTTTCAGATCCCAATAAGAGCCTTTGCGAAAGGATCGGCGCTCACGTTCTCGCTTTACTAGCACTCGGACTGCTACTGATTGAACGCGCCCCGCCGACAGACCCATGGCGATCTTCTTCCAAAGCAGTGGCGAGAGCGTGTAGCCGACTAAGCGATCGAGAATGCGTCGCGTCTCTTGGGCACGAACTAGCTTTTCGTCTACGTCTCGACAGTTGCGAATCGCGTCTTGAATCGCCTCTTCGGTGATCTCGTGGAACACCATGCGCTTGATCGGTACCTTGGGTTGCAGCAGTTGCAATAAGTGCCAGCTAATGCTTTCACCCTCGCGGTCTTCGTCAGTTGCTAGCAGCAGTTCATCGACACCCTTCAGGGCTTCTTTAAGTTCCTTGACAATCTTCTTTTTATCTTGCGGAACAATATAAAGGGGTTCAAAATTAGAATCGACGTTGACTCCTAGCTGCGCCCACTTTTCACCCTTCACGGATGCCGGGATATCGGCGGCAGACTGAGGCAAATCGCGCACGTGCCCCATCGATGCCTCTACCCGATAGGTCGAGGGCAGATAGTTGCGAATGGTGCGGGCTTTGGTAGGGGATTCAACGATGACAAGAGTTGACATGAGTCTCGTTAACTTTTAAGAGAGAGCAGGGGGAGCGGATGAGTCAGGCGGCGTATGTATTTAATCAATAACACCAAATTTGAACGATCGCCTGATTTCAGCGAAGTAACTTTTCAAATTCTGATGGGTTGATGAGCAGTTTTCCTCAAGCCATCTTCAATAATAGAGTGACAATTTCAAATCGGTTTTAGCCAAGGGCATTTCCAATAACTTATAACCATACTCATCGGCAAGATCGATTTAACACAAAGTTTTGGGAAGATTTCCTAACCAATCCGGTCGGTTATCTCTACCGTAGCAAAATTACAGATCAGCCATTTTTCAACTTTCGTCTTTAAAGAATCATCAATTCGGGCAAACTAACATAGACTCAACCCAATGGTTGTGAAGCGGTGAAACAATCCAATTCCAGCCCAAACCGATAGAATTTAACGGAAAGTAGCCAGCCTAGCGCGATAGAATCCCTAAAAGAATCACACTTTCTAACTTCACCCCGTCGATCGGGCTGCTCAGTTTAAATTTTTTGTTAACCCTGCTCAATCGGACTAATCTCTATGGATTTTGCTACGCTTGTAGCCCAGTTAAACACTGGAGCAATCTTGCCAGAAATCATTGTGATCACAACGCTCTTGATTGTGATGATCGGTGATTTGATCGTCGGGCGAACTGCTTCATCAAAATGGACTCCTTATTTTGCGATCGGCGGTTTGCTCACGGCAGTCGGTGCCCTCTATTTTTTGTGGAACACGGCGGCTCCGATCGCATTTCTGGGTGAATATAACAGTGACAATCTCAGCATTGTGTTTCGGGGCATTGTTGCGCTCTCAGCCGCCGGGACGATTTTGATGTCGATCCGCTATGTTGAGCAGTCAGGAACGGCTCTGGCAGAGTTTTTGATCATTCTACTCACTGCAACGGTGGGAGGAATGTTTCTCTCTGGCGCAGATGAGCTAGTCACCGTCTATGTCTCGCTAGAAACGCTGAGTATCTCTTCCTATTTGCTGACGGGCTATACCAAGCGTGATCCTCGCTCCAATGAAGCGGCATTGAAATATCTACTGATTGGAGCTTCGAGTTCGGCTATTTTCTTGTATGGAACTTCGCTGCTTTATGGTTTATCAGGCGGCGAGACGAATTTGAGCAAGATTTCCGCTCAGATTGGGGCGGCGGGGTTGGCAGACTCGATCGGT
Source organism: Phormidesmis sp. (assembly GCA_043772715.1). Classification (GTDB taxonomy): domain Bacteria; phylum Cyanobacteriota; class Cyanobacteriia; order Leptolyngbyales; family Leptolyngbyaceae; genus Phormidesmis_A. The sequence goes on from JAYVFW010000466.1 coordinate 6,704, forward strand.
CTGGTCATCGCCCTCGTCTTCGTCATCGCCGGGATCGCTTTCAAGATTGCGGCGGTTCCGTTCCACCAATGGACACCCGATGTCTATGAAGGCTCTCCCACTCCGGTGGTGGCGTTTCTGTCGGTTGGCTCTAAAGCAGCAGGATTTGCGCTCGCAATTCGGCTTTTGGTGACAGCATTCCCGCTCGTCACCGAACAGTGGCACTTTGTCATGACCACATTGGCGATTCTTAGCATGGTGCTGGGCAATGTGGTAGCGCTGGCGCAGACCAGCATGAAGCGGCTGCTGGCGTATTCCTCGATCGGACAAGCAGGCTTTGTGATGATTGGGCTAGTCATCGGCAGTGACGCAGGTTACGCCAGCATGGTGTTTTACCTGATGATCTATCTGTTCATGAACTTGGGCGCGTTTATGTGTGTGATTCTTTTCACGCTAAGAACGGGCACCGACCAGATCAGCGAATATGGCGGTTTATATCAAAAAGACCCGCTTTTGACCCTGGCGTTGAGTATCTGCCTCTTGTCACTAGGCGGAATTCCTCCCCTCGCTGGCTTCTTTGGCAAGCTATATCTCTTCTGGGCGGGCTGGCAGGCGGGAGCTTATCCGCTCGTGCTGTTGGGTCTGTTGGCGAGCGTGATTTCCATCTATTACTACATCCGCGTGGTGAAGATGATGGTGGTCAAAGAGCCGCAAGAAATGTCTGAGTCGGTGAAAAACTATCCCGAAATTAGCTGGAATCTACCAGGAATGCGCCCCTTGCAGGTAGGTGTGGTGATGACATTGGTTGCAACGACGATCGCGGGTATTCTTTCAAATCCTCTGTTTACGCTGGCAAATAATTCGGTGACCCAAACGCCGATGCTGCAACAAGCCATGCAGAAGCCCGCGCTTCAGGTTAGTCACGAGGTCGATCGGACTCCTGTGAATCTGTAATCGCTAGTTTCAGAAATTCAAATCGCTCTCAGATAACTGGGGGCGATTTTTGTTGAGAAGAGTGGACTGAATAATATTAGTTACTTGCAAAGACAATAGGCACTGCCGTGCCATGCCGCTACGTTCTGGCGGTGCCGACTGTTTTGAGCGATCGCAGCAACAACACCCATGAGACATTGTTGACATCTTCTAATGTTTGTTTTGATTTTTGCGTCAGGCGAGGCTGGAGTTTTGGGGGCTGTTTCGCTAACAGTTGTCTTGCTCGCTTAAGATTGTCTCCTGCCACTTCGCAACTGAGATCTGATTGCAGGGCTTGCTGATAGTGCTGAATAGCGGGTTGCATTTTGCCTTGGCGCTGAAGCACTAACCCTAATCCATTGTGCGCCAAAGCATGACTGCTAATAAACTTTGGCTTTTTGACGTTGGGCAAACTCAAAGCTTTTTGGTAGGCGAACAAAGCGTCGTTTAAGCGTTTTTGATCAGAGAGCGCCTCTCCCAAATACACATAAGTGACTGCATAGTTGCGATCGAGCTTGATGGCTTGGCGATAAGGCGCGATCGCGTCCTCAGCATTGCCTTGACCGTGCAGCGATCGACCTAACCCGACATAGGCGATCGTATGGGCGCTCCCACTCGTTCCGGTCTTCTCTGGCAGCGAGAGCGCTCTGCGATAAGCGGTGATGGCTGCCGCTAATTTCTTTTGTTGCCGCAGAGCATTGCCTAAACCACTGTAAGAATAGGTCAAGTTAGGGTCGGCTTGAATGGCTCTGCGATAAGCAGCGATCGCTTCTTCGGGGCGTTTTTGATCGAGTAGCGCATTACCTAATCCGCAATAAGCCTTAGCATTATTTGTGTCGATTTGAACGGCTCTTCTGTAAACGGCGATCGCTTCCTCAAGTCTTTTCTGGTCGTAGAGGGTGTTGCCTAACCCTTGATAAGCTTCAGCATTTCTAAAATCGATTTGAATGGCTTTTCGGTAGGCGGCGATCGCGGCTTCTAGTTTCTGGTTGGCTCTCAGTTCGGTGCCCAAATTAACATAGTAAGTGGGGTCACTGAGTTCTACATCAAGGCTTTTTATAGACGATGA
>JAYVFW010000467.1:0-8714 GCA_043772715.1 Phormidesmis sp.
AATCTCTAAACCCTCCAACTTCAATCCATCAAGATGGAACTTGATCGCTTCATGCATATTCTGTTCAACTTCTTCGCGGGTTGCCCCAGTCGAGACACACCCTAGTAAGTCAGGAGAATAAGCAGAATATCCAGTTTCTGTCTTCTCAATGACGATAAGGTACTGCATTATTTCAAACCCGCTTGCTTCAAGATGCTATCCAATGTTCCTGGCGCTAGGTCATCCCCTGGTTTTCCGGGTACGGTCACTAGACCTAGCTTGTTGGGATGTTTGTATTGACGATGGCTGCCTCGTGTCCGAGCTAAATACCAGCCATCTTGCTCAATCAGTTTGATGATGTCCCTCACCTTCATATCTCAAGCTTAGGGAGAGGGCAGAGACTTGTCAACGCAAGCACTTGTTTCGTCTGAGCAAATGCCTCAAAACCTTGTCTTACAGATAATTCCGAGGCAACCCGGTTCTGAACGCTGCTAGATAATCTTGATAAACATCTCCCGTAGATAACCCAGCAGCCTAACGGTCAAGATGAGCGGCGGCAGACAATCTTTGAATTATTACCAAGATCTCTTAACCGTCCGCTTCATCGACTTGTTAGCTGTCGGGCAACACATCGACTATATCTTGATTCCAATTTTTATTTTTGAGATGTTCATCAACCCAATATTCATAACCCTTTTTAAGAAAGCCTAACGGCAATGAAGCCGTAGCTAAAGGATTGTGAAACAATAAAAGTGATTTGCTAATCTCAGTTGGATAATTGAAAGCATCTACACATGAATAAATAACAGCACTTGTTCCAGAATACTCAGGATTTAAAAAAGAAGTAGTCTCTATCTCTGTACCAGATGCTTTAATGACTTCCCCTTGATACTCATAGCTAGTTCCAGTCACCTCTGAAGTCTCTCTACTCAAATGCAAAACTTGAAATCCGAAGGGTAAGAGGGATCTGACAATTCTAGGAATTTCAAGTTCACGCCTTGCCGAGGGAACTTGAGCCGCATTGATGGCAATGATATATGGCTCCTCTGGGCTAACCCAGTTCTTCTCTCTGTAGCGTTTATGTTTTCTACTTTTTTCGGCGAATGCATTCAGTAACCGGAGTTTGATTTGGTCGTCAGGGACAGATCTTACAGTACCAATTTCTGCCTCTTGAACGGCATCATTTCCTTGCCCTGGAGATGCTGTTACAGCTTCTACCCATATTTTTGATCCATCATCAGCTTTAATACAAATGTCTGGACCATCTCGACCACTGCTATGTTGAAGGTTCAAACCTGACTCAAGCAACGATGCTGCTAAATAAATCTCCCAGAAACGCTGGTGAAACTGAACTGGTAGCTCTTTCAGGATATCTGAGTCAAGATATTTATGCGCCTTTCCCCAAAGCTCTTCAACAAACATCTTGGCTTCCTGGCAGCGAGGATTTATTTCATCTCCAATAGCGCAGTAAATTTCATCCGTGCCATTTGTTTTGAAAATACTGCTCGTCTCAGTCATATTCACTCCAGTAGATGAGACAGCTAACTACTTATTAGGCTGAATCTTTCTGTCTAAAATCTCAGATTATGAGAGTTAGGCAGAATTTTGTCAGCCTAGCAGTCCAATTTTGACAGACTGCTAATCTCTCGGCGCAGCAACCACTTCGGACTGTTTCTTCTGCGCTTTATCAGGGTGAAAATACGCCTCTAACACTTGTCGCACCATCGGAGCCGCAAACGACCCGCCGCCGCCGCCAGAGTTTTCACCAAAGGCGACCACCACAATTTTAGGCTTATCGACCGGAGAAAATGCCCCAAACCAGGTGTGAGATTCGCGCCCAAAATCTTCTGCGGTGCCGCTTTTTCCAGCGATCGCCAAATCTGTGCCACTAAACGCTGCCGTTGCGGTGCCGCCATTCACCACGCCTCGCAGTCCTTCGTGCAGAATCCGAACGGTTTCGGGCTTCAGGTTGAGAGCTTCGCGCCAGGTTTGGGCAGCTTCGTTGTCTTTGAGGAGATGGGGCTTGACGCGATAACCGCCGTTGGCAGCAATGGCAAACATTCCCGCAACCTGTAGCGGTGTGCATTGTAGGAAACCTTGCCCGATCGACATATTCACCGTGTCACCTAAAAACCAGCTTTCCTTAACTTCTTTTTGTTTCCACTCGTCGTCGGGCACTAGCCCTGCGGCTTCTTCATCGCCTAGCTCAATCCCAGTTTTTTGCCCAAACCCAAAGCGACGAGTCCATTTAATCAAAGTTTGGTCACCGACCCCCATGCCAATCTGATAGAAAAAGGTGTCACTACTCCAGGTGAGTGCGCCCACAAACCCTTGAGGGCCAAACCCTGCATGGTTCCAATCACCAAAATCAATGCCGCCGACTCGAATTGATGCCGAAGTTGCCAGCACGGTGTCGGGCGAAAACTTGCCTGACTCTAAACCTGCGGTAGTCGTGACAATCTTGAACGTACTCGCAGGCGGATAGCCCTGCAACGCCCGATTTACAAACGGATGGTCTGTACTCTGCAACCGTTCCCACTGTTTTTCTGAGATGCGAGTTGAGAATAAATTGGGGTCAAACGCCGGACGGCTGACCATTGCCAAAATTGCGCCATTGTTGGGGTCGATCGCGACGATCGCGCCTTTGCGATTGCCTAACGCAGCTTCGGCGGCTTTTTGCAGGTTGAGGTCGATCGTCAAAGTCACGTTTTTACCCGCGTGAGTCTGCTTTTCTCCTAAAATCTTGACCACATTTCCGGCACCATCGACTTCTACCTGCTGCCCTCCCCACTCGCCTCGCAAATCTTGCTCACGAGCAGATTCAATGCCCATCTGACCAATCACGTCACCGAGTCGATAGTTGTCTTGCTGATGCTTTTTAAAGTCGTTATCCGTCAGCTCTCCAGTGTAGCCCAACACATGAGCCGCCAAGTCACCGTTGGGATAATTCCGCACGGCTTCTGCATCGACCTGAACGCCATCCAGTTCGCCAATACTTTCTGCTAAAGCTGTGACTTTTTGAGGACTGATGCTGCGCGCAATTCGGACGCGATAGGGCGAGTTATAGCCTTCTTGCTCTAAGCGCTTCTGAATGTCGGCAACGGGAATGTTGAGAATTTGCGAGACACGCGCTAGAGTTTGGCTCCACTCAGCTTTCTTCTGAGCAAGGGGCCACAAAAAGACCGAGTGAGATAGGCGACTACCTGCGAGAATTTTGCCTGTGCGATCGAGAATCTTGCCTCGCTCTGGCTGTTTGGGCAGCAGTCGAATGCGGTTACTTTCTGCCATTTCTCGATTTTGATGACCTTGCATGAGCTGAAGATAGGCAAGGCGACCCCCCAACCCGCCTAAGATGATCGCAGTCACTCCAAACATCAGCATTAGTGACTGGTGTTTGCGACCTACACTGCGGGCGTGTTTTTGATAAGAGATCGTAGGCGGAGGCGATTGAATCAAAGTCATAGCTAACGGCAGACATCCTAAGTGAGGGTAAACAAAAAATTTGGCTGCTAAAAGATCGATAGTTTAAACTGGGAATTCGTTGATCTAGGTGGGCAATCTAAGGCTAACCACTCAATTTAAGATGACGGTTTCTTTACTATTCTTTAGATAACTTTACGTAAACGTTAACAGACGAACAATTTCCCTGACTAGCTCCAACTTAGGCGAGTAAGATAGACCAAACGTTAGATCTAGCATCTTCATCGGGGATCAAGCAAGCTACCTTCGGTGCAGACCGGGAATTACCGCAGGAAATCGTCACTATGTCTCAGACGGCAACGCAGAATCAGCAAGCAACTGGCACCCAAGTTGGGTTTGACGTTGAGCTGCGGAAAGTATTCAAAGTGTTTAACGGCGACACGGTCGTCCGGGGAGTTGATCTCAGCATTCAACGGGGTGAATTTTTTAGCATTCTAGGTCCGTCTGGGTGCGGCAAAACCACGACTTTAAGGTTGATCGCCGGGTTTGAAACGCCAACGGCTGGCGATGTGCTGATTCGTGGGCAATCGATGCTCAACGTGCCGCCTCATCGCAGACCTGCCAATACGGTTTTTCAAAACTACGCGCTATTTAGCCATTTGACGGTTTGGGAAAATGTCGCCTTTGGGCTGCGAATCAAAAAATGCAGCAAGGCAGAAACGCAAGTGCGGGTCAAGGAAGCGCTGAAGCTGGTGAAAATGGATGGATTTGCTAACCGTTTCCCGGCTCAACTGTCAGGCGGGCAGCAGCAGCGAGTCGCGTTGGCACGAGCGCTGGTTAACCGTCCCACTGTGGTCTTGCTAGATGAACCTCTGGGCGCACTTGATCTCAAGTTACGCAAAGAAATGCAGGTCGAACTGTCGAATTTGCACCAAGAATTAGGCGTGACCTTTGTGCTGGTGACGCACGATCAAGAAGAAGCGTTGAGTCTGTCCGATCGCATCGCCGTCATGGTCGAAGGCAAAGTTGAGCAAATCGGCACGCCCAGCCAAATCTACGATCGTCCTCAAACCCCGTTTGTCGCTGACTTTATCGGAGACACCAATCTGTTTCGCGGCAAAATTGAGGGCGCTCATCCGACGATGCTGTGGATTATTACCGATCGAGGATTGAAAATAAAGGTGCAGCCCACCGATGCGAGCGGGTTGCCGCTTACGTCTGGGGCAGTGGTGGTGAGTGTGCGCCCCGAAAAGGTGAATATCAGCTTCTCGCCGCCCGATGACGCAATCAACTGTTTTGAAGGACGGCTCAAGCACGTCATGTATCTGGGCACTCATGTTCACTATGTGGTGCAGATGCGATCGGGCGATCAGCTTACTGTTCGTCAACCGAGTGCGCTGAACGTTCCCGATAGTGATACACCGATTTATTTGCACTGGGGCGCAGATGATTGTCTGGCGTTACCCGAATGAATCGTATGGCTGACTTTTTGACTCGTTCTCTTCCCGCTTCGCGATCGCGGCGGCGGTTTTTGCAAACCTCGATCGCTGGGCTGTCAGGCATGGCACTTTCAAGCTGTGGCTGGACTTTAGCCAAGGTGCAGACTGATCAGGTGCGACGAGGAGCGGCTGACGAATTGCATATTTACACTTGGTCAAACTACGTGGATCAAGATTTGATTGATGCGTTTCGTACGCAAACGGGCATCAAAGTTATTGCTGACGTGTTTGATTCTAACGAGGTGATGCTGGCGACTTTCCAGGCAGGCAAAGCTGGAACCTATAGCATCATTTATCCCTCTGACTATAAAGTGTCCCAAATGGTGAAATTGGGCTATCTGAGCGAGTTAGACCATTCTCGTCTGGATGGACTTCGCAACATTTTGCCGAGATTTCAGCAATCAGTCCACGATCCGGGCAATCGCTTCAGCGTCCCGGTGAGTTGGGGCACCACAGGGCTAATTTACAACAGCGAAAAACTCGCAGAACCGCCCACCGATTGGGATTATCTCTGGAAGCACAAAGACCAACTGACTCGCCGCCTGACGCTGATGGACGATTTTCGAGAAGTTATGGGGGCAACGCTGCGATCGCTCGGCTATTCCTATAACGCCACCGATCCGCAGCAGATCAAGCAAGCCTACGAAAAATTGCAAGAACTTAAGCCCGCGATCACGACGTTTACGACCGACGCATGGCGCGATCAGTTACTTGCGGGTGACTTGACGATCGCGATGGGCTATTCTGCTGATGCAGTTAACGTGATGAATCAAAATCCTAAGCTCAAATATGTGATTCCGGCTAGTGGCACTTCTTTGTGGAGCGATACGATGGTGATTCCTAAAACGGCTCCTAACCCCGAAGCTGCCTATGCCTGGATGAGTTTTATGCTGCAACCTGAAGTTGCCGCTAGAGTCACAGAGCGGCTATTCTTCGCGACTCCCAACGAAGCTGCCTTCAACCAACTCCCTGACAACTTAAAGAACAACGTCACGCTCTTTCCGCCTCGCAATCTCCTCGATCGTTCCGAAACGCTTGCCCCGCTCGATAAATCCGTTCTAGAACTGTATGAAAAATATTGGACAAAGTTGACGAGCAGCTAAACAAAAATTCACTAAACTAACGTCAGTTCGACAGAAGCGGCTCGCTCCAATTGTGAATTCGAGAGAGCTACCTAAATTCCCCAGTCTGGGCAGGACTTCAAGCCAAAATTTCCGGTTCAAAGTCCTCCAGAATGGGGGATTTAGGGGGCAGAAGCTGCTCTTGACGAAGCGAAAAAACTTATCGAACTGACGTTAAACTAGCCTCTCCACCACTCAAAATTCTCTTAACGTGTCTACCAAAGCCCCCTCTGCCCCCGCTAAAGCTCAAACGTCATCCTCTCAGTGGCTACAAGCTCTTTTGCTCTTAGCTCCGGCAGGCATTTGGCTCGCGTTGCTGTTGGTGATTCCCACACTGCTGATTTTTCAACTGAGTTTGGTGCCTGACATCAAGCCCGGAGACCTCGTAAACCCGTCAGGGCTAGGCAACTATTGGCGAATCTTCCAGCCAGATGTGCTGAATGTGATTGGTCGATCGCTGCTCTTTGCGGTTGGAACGACGCTGCTTTGTCTGCTGATGGGCTTCCCAGTCGCCTACTGGATCGCGTTGCTGTCGCCCAAGCGCTGGCGAAACTTGCTGCTGTTAGCCTTCGTGCTGCCGCTCTGGACTTCCTCACTGTTGCGCTCCTATGCCTGGATTAGCATCTTGCGTCCGACGGGCGTACTCAATATGCTGTTGATGAGTCTGCACCTACCTACGCTAGATCTGCTCAACCGTACGCCTGCCGTGTTGATTGGCATGACCTACAGTCTGCTGCCCTACATGGTGCTGATTCTCTATGCTTCTTTAGAAAAGCTCGATCGCCGCTTTTTAGAAGCCGCCGCCGACTTAGGGGCAACTCCCCCGCAAGCCTTCTGGAAGGTGACTGTGCCGCAAACTCTCCCCGGAATCGCCGCAGGTTGCTTACTCGTGTTCATCACGGGGTTAGGAGATTTTATCAATCCTGAACTGTTGGGCGGCACGTCGAGCATGACGGCAGCGCGACTGATCTATAACCAATTTTTAGGGGCAACTCAAAACTGGGGATTTGGGTCGGCTCTGAGCATGGTGTTAATTTTGGCAGTTAGTTTAGCGATCGCGCTGCTCATCAAATACGGCGACAAAAATGCAAGCTCCCTCTAAAAATCCCATTCGCATCTCCTGGCAAGCGCTGTTTTCGGTGTTGATGTTTGGCTTCATGTATCTACCAATTTTAGTGCTGGGGTTCTACAGTTTTAACCAGTCGCCCAACAGCGCTCAGTGGGGTGGATTTACGCTATCGTGGTATGTCAACTTCTTTAATGACAGTCGCATTCTCTCAGCGTTGTCAGATAGCTTAAAGGTGGCATTCTGTGCGGTTGGAATTTCTGCGATCATCGGCACGCTCATGGCAGTGGGGTTAGCGCGTTACAAGTTTCCTGGTAAACAGTTATATCAGGGTGTATCTTACCTGCCATTAATCATTCCAGATATTGCCATTGCAGTTTCGACGCTCGTATTCCTTGCCGTGATCGCAGTGCCGTTGAGTTTGTGGACGATTGTTGCGGCGCATACTGTATTTTGTTTGTCCTACGTGGCGTTTGTAGTTTCGACTCGCCTTGTCAATCTCAATCCTCATCTAGAAGAAGCCGCGCAGGATTTAGGAGCCACGCCCTACCAATCGTTGGTGATGGTGCTATTACCCGAATTGATGCCCGCCATTGTTTCGGGCTGTCTATTGGCGTTTGTTCTCAGCATGGATGACTTTCTGATTTCTAGTTTTACTGCCGGGGGAGGTGCGACCACGCTGCCAATGGAGATTTTTAGCCGCATTCGTACCAGTGTTAAGCCTGATATTAATGCTCTAAGCGTTGTTCTGATGGTTACTTCTGGAGTAGTGGCTCTGATTGCTGAAACCATTCGCTATCGCAGCGAAAAGAAACGACTCCAGTAAGCGATAGAATCTGTGCAAAATAGAGTCAGTTCTCTCATTAAGCTTGATTTTATGATTGCCACGACGCTCTCCACTTCCCACCCAATTCAACCGCACTCTGACGATCGCTTTGCGATCACATTTGCGCCTTTATCTCTAGAAGAGGTTTACGCATTGGCAGACGATGAGGCTAACGGAGCGATCGTGGTGATGAGTGGCATGGTTCGCAACAAAACTGATGGCAAGGCAGTTGAGTCGCTAGAATATCAAGCTTATGAGCCGATGGCGATGCGCGTCTTTCAGCAAATTGCGGCAGAGATTCGCAAAACCTGGGCAGATGTAAATCGTGTCGTGATTCATCATCGCGTTGGCAAGCTGCAAATTGGTCAAATTAGCGTGTTGATTGCGGTCGGGTGTCCCCATCGATCGGAAGCCTTTGAGGCCTGTCAGTTTGCGATCGACACCCTCAAACACAACGCCCCCATCTGGAAAAAAGAGCACTGGCAAGATGGCTCTAGTAGCTGGGTAAGCATTGCTGCTTGCGAAGAAAACGACTGCTAGAAGAACCTTGTGAACAGTAGCCGCTGATCGATAATAGGATCAGGCTCCAAGAGTGCCGTTGTTCGAGGATAGAGCGTTTTGGAGGAGGCATGATGCAAGCAGTGACCACCCAAGCCGAGCCGATGACCTTTGAGGAATTTCTTCAATGGGATGATGGCAGCGATCGTAGTTTTGAACTCATTGATGGAATTCCTGTGCCAGTTGACGAACCCAATGCAACCCACGAAGATGTCGCCGATGACCTGTGCGACTTGCTTAAAACT
>JAYVFW010000468.1:0-8696 GCA_043772715.1 Phormidesmis sp.
TTAGCTTTGCCTCTGACTTTGATAATAAGATCCCGTCCACGGTTGAATCAGGGTTTGAGGCTTAAAACCTGCTCAAATTTTGTCCGGAGTATTGAGAAAGGACAATACCTCAATGTCTTTCATCACTTCGACCTGACCGACTCCGCCGCCAGGAACACAAATCACGTCGAGTTTCGGGCACTCCTCAAACGTTTTGGTTGGCAAGATTTTAAGTCCTTCATTGCTGGTAACTGACTCCAGCGTTTTCCAAAGTAAGTGAACCTGAGTGTTGGGTGGAAATGACAGAACTTGATATGCTGCCATGACATCTAGCTGTATCACGCCTGGATAGACCAGAAATCCGATTTGCAACTGTGCTTGATCCATGTTTTCAATCCACCAATCACTTCAGTGTTACAAATCTCATTATCTCCGATGCTTGCTGTCTTTCATCAACCAACTTTGATCGCTCACGAGTAACTTACAAACCACCGCCACAACCTGTAACTGAGGCGGGCTAACAAAGCCTTGAGGAATTCTATTTGCCAATGCAAAATCGGCTGAAAATACGATCGAGCACCGATTCCGTCACGTCTTCACCGATAATTTCACCGAGCGCTTGAATGGCACTGCGAAGATCGATCGTCCAAAAGTCAAGTGGAAGTTGATTGGCGATCGTGGCTTGCACTTGCTCAAGTGAGGCTTTGGCGCGGGTGAGAGCGGCGGCTTGTCGTTGATTGATCGCGAGATCAAGGTTTGCGGCTTGCAGTCCCCCGGCGTGAGCGACTTCGAGAATGGCTGTCTCTAAATCGTCGATGCCTTGGTTGAGGGCGGCGGCTGTTTTGACAATGCGAGTAATTTCAGGCGGACAGTTTAGGGCAGCGATCGCACCCGTCTCAACCAAATCAATTTTGTTTGCCAGCAGGATTAGTGAACGATGTTGCACGGGTTGATAGATTTCTTGGTCGGCAGTTGTCCAACCGACTTGAGCATCGATCGCCAGCAAAATCAGATCCGCAGTCTGCGCCGCAGCCCGCGATCGCTCCACTCCAATTTTCTCAACCCGATCGTCAGTGTCCCGAATTCCTGCCGTGTCAAGCACCTGAATCGGAATGCCACCGACGACAAGCTGAGACTCGACTACATCGCGAGTCGTGCCCGGAAGATCAGTGACGATCGCCCGATCTGTCCGACTCCAGGCATTGAGCAAACTGGATTTACCGACGTTGGGACGACCGACGATCGCGACTTTTAAGCCTGATCGCAAAAGTTCTCCGCGATCGGCCGTTGCCAAAATTTGCGTCACGTCGGCTAACAATTTTTCTAGCTGGGCTTGAATTTCTGGCTGACTGAGCGGCGGCAAATCTTCTTCAAAATCAATTCGGGCTTCGACTTCTGCTAAGAGATCTAAGCAAGTCGTCCGCAAATGTCTGATCGGGTAAGCGAGTTTGCCCTGCAAGCCAGCGAGAGCAGTTTGGGCAGCTTGGGGCGATCGTGCCCCGACGAGATCAGAAATGCTTTCGGCTTGCGTCAAATCGAGTCGCCCGTTGAGAAATGCCCTCAGCGTAAATTCTCCGGGCTGGGCGAGTCGTGCCCCCTGCTCTAGGCAAAGCTGCAACACTTGCTGAACCGCCATAATGCCGCCGTGACAGTGAAACTCGACCACATTTTCGCGGGTGTAAGAGCGCGGCGCGAACATCAGCAACAGTAAGGCTTCATCGACGACCTGCCGAGTCTGCGGCACTCGCACATAGCCATAGAGAATTCGATGACTTTCCCAGGGTTGATCACCCGGCGCGTGAAACAGTGTTTGCGCGATCGCCACCGCTTTTGCACCTGACAGTCTGACAATGCCAACGCTGCCCTGTTCGGGAATGATGGCGGTCGCGATCGCGGCGATAGTTGCTCCGATTTCAGCCATGTTTATCGCTCTGCCCAATTGCGATTGGTTAGACTGGTGAGAATGTGATCTTCCCACTTGCCGTTAATAAAAATGTAGTTTCCGGCATAGCCTTCAATCACGAATCCTAGCCGTTTTAAGACACTGGCACTGCGGCGATTGTGAGGCATATAATTGGCACAAATTCGGTGCATATTTAAGTCGTCAAAGACGTATTGAATTGACGCTTGAATGGCTTCGGTCATATAACCGTGTCCTTGTTCTGATTCGGCGAGGCTATAGCCCAAACAGCAAGAATGCGAAACGCCTTGAATCATCTGCGTAAAGTTGACACCCCCAATAATTTTCTCAGGTTGACTTTTGTTAAAGATAAACAGGCGCAGCGAACGATCGTAGCTGAACTCAATCAAACTTTTGTCGATTTGATGCGACCAAAACTCTCGGTTGTAAAAATTCTTGGGTTTAGTGGGTTCAAACGGCTCTAAAAACGCTCGATTCTCTTTGTAATAGTGAATGACCGCAGGAATATCGCGTTGTGATAAGAGTCGCACAATCAGCCTTGGCGTTACAAAAACAGGCGCTTCGATCATGACTGAATCGCTGGTTATATAGAATTTTTAAGCGGAGGTTGTGCTTGAATTTCATTCAAAAGCTCATAAAAAGGTAGCCAATTATCGTCTTGTGTAATCGGTTGCCAGATTGCTTCGATCGCAGGTCTAACCAGATTCACACTAGGATTGTGCTGATCAAGCCGATTCGCAATGTTTAGCATCTCATCTTCTGGCACTTGGTTCAAAGCTTGATGATAGGTTTTTCGCCAAGCCTGGAAGCAAATCTGAAGCGATTCGTCAGGAATCTCCAACTCGTTGAAAATGTGATTTGCTGATTCTCGCCAACTTCTAGAAAACTGCTTGGTTAACTCCCAAAAGAAACTTTGATATCCGATTTGAGATTCTTTTAAGAACTGAATAGTTAACGCAATGAGTTCTTTTGAAAGAGATGAATCTAGGTGAGTAAATCCAAGCCGATCGAGCATTCTTTGCTGATAAAACTCTTCGTAGTGTGACTCAAACTTTGCTAAACCAGCCTCCATATCCGCGACAGCAATCACTCGTTTAAGTGGAGCCTGAAGCATTTCGAGATTTAACCGACAAATAGCAGGCTGATTGCCATAACAATAGCGCCCCGAGTAGTCAAAATAAGCCGCCGTAAATTGAGGATTATAAGTGTCGATAAACGCAAAGGGGCCATAATCAAAACTCTCGCCCGTAATCGACATATTATCGGTGTTGAGAACCGCATGACAAAAGCCAGATGACGTCCACTGCGCGACTAATTCGGCGACTCGCTGCACTAATTCGGCGTAAAACAAGGCGTAACGATCGCGCTCCCCTGCCAGATGAGGATAATAAACCTCGATCACATGATCCAGCAAAATGGCGATCAGGTCTTTGCGATCGAGCGTTCCCAATCGCTCAAAGGTGCCAAACCGAATATGCGATCGGCTGAAGCGAATCATCACCGACGATCGGGTCGGTGAAGGCTCATCGCCTCGCCAAAGTGGTTCACCTGTCTCAACCAAACTTAGACAGCGAGAAGTCTTAACGCCCAAACGGTGCAGCATTTCCGATGCCAGCACTTCTCGCACGCCGCCTTTCAGCGTCAGCCGTCCGTCGCCGCCTCGCGAATAGGGCGTTGTCCCTGATCCTTTGGTGCCAAAATCATAGAGTTCGCCATCTACGCCCCTGACTTGCCCATAGAGAAACCCTCTGCCGTCTCCCAAAAAGGCGTTATATTCTCCAAACTGATAGCCGTGATAGCGCAGTGCCAAAAACGGCTGCCGCCCCTGAAACTTGCCAAACGCTTCAACAAAATCGGCATCTGTAACGGTTTCTGACGTTAGCCCCAGTTGAGTTAACACCCGATCGTTCCGAAACCGCAAAATCTGTTGAGGAAACTCAGCCGCCGCCACGACATCAAAAAAGTCGTTGCCCAACACTTCTAGAGCAGATTCGTAGCTGAGATTAAGCAAAGGATTTGAGGATTGGGTGAGCATCAAACATCCGATCGGCACGTCTCTCTCATCCTACCGATTCATGGGAGATCAAGGGATTACGTTTGAACAAACCTACTGATATTCAGTTCCCCACGCTTTGAAACCAGACTCGATCGGCTCAACGTCCATACCTGTAGCACTATTGGTAATTTTGAGTTGCGTCGTACCCCGACGAATCATCGAGGCTTGATAAGCTCGTCCATCTTTGGTTGATAGATAATTCTCCCACCCTCCCGAGTTGGGCAACCTCGTTGCAAAGACGTGATTTAGCTCGGTTGATGCCGTCCTTTTGTTGTAGATATTCATAAAAATGCTGGCACCTTCATCAAACACTCTGACCGATCGAGTGTTGGTTTCAAAAAATAAGCGCGTGCGGGCATCAATAGGATTTGGAGTCGGGGACGGCGTTGGGGTTGGAGTCGGGGACGGGGTTGGGCTTGTAGAGATATCAATCACATCCTCTCTGACCCAACCATTTTTCGTCACGTCAAAGGTGACTCGATGCCAAACAAAGCCGCTCGCATCTCTTCCCGTTTGATCCGTGACCGTGACGCGAGTGCCGACAGGTTTTGAGACATAAGCAGAGGTTAAATCTGGACTGTTGCGAATTCTAACCATTGTTATGCCGGGGGCATTGCTCTTTAATATACCGACTCTGGTTGGGTTGCTCATCGCCGTAAATGTTAAGGGAGAAGACAGGTTTAGTATACCGAACTATTTTTTGTGAAAATCATAGCGTGAAGGATCTGACATTTTTGCTTGAGGTTTTCTCAAAAACACAGAGGTGCTGACAAGCCGATAGAATAAAAGATGGAATTCAGACGATCAGCGGAGAACACTATCATGGCGCAGTTGACCGCGCAGCCCGAACTAGATATTTCTAGCCTCAATGCCGACCTTTCTAACCAAACTCCACAAAAAATTCTCGCGATCGCCCTCAGTCAGTTGGACAACATTGCGATTTCATTTAGCGGGGCCGAAGATGTCGTCTTGATCGACATGGCGCACAAAATCAACAAAGACATCAAAGTGTTCAGCCTTGACACGGGGCGGCTTCATGCTGAGACTTATCAGTTTATTGAGCGAGTCAGAAAACACTATGGGATCACGATCGAAGTGATGTATCCCGATGCGACACAACTCGAAAATCTAGTCACCACAAAAGGACTCTTCAGCTTCTACGAAGACGGACACCAAGAATGTTGCGGCATTCGCAAAGTTGCGCCTCTGCGCCGCAAACTGTCCACCTTAGATGCCTGGATCACCGGACAGCGCAAAGATCAAAGCCCGACTCGTGCCAATGTGCCTGTGGTGCAAGTTGACAACGCTTTCTCTAGCGACGATCGGCAATTAATCAAGTTCAACCCGCTAGCAAATTGGACTTCGGCAGATGTGTGGATGTATATCCGCTCTTACGAAGTTCCTTATAATCCGCTGCATGAGCGAGGCTTTATCAGCATCGGCTGTGAGCCATGCACTCGACCCACCTTGCCTCAACAACACGAGCGAGAAGGGCGCTGGTGGTGGGAGGATAGCACTAAAAAAGAGTGTGGTTTACACGCACCGACGCAAGAAGCTTGAGGCGATCGCTGCTGCTTAAATGAATGTCAGTTCGACGAGTCTTTTTGCTGCGTTGTCAGCGGCTTCTGCCCCCTAAGTCCCCCATTCTGGGGGACTTTGAACTGGGATTTTTGGCTTGAAGTCCCCCAATTTTGGAGGACTTAGGGAGCGTTTCCGAATTCACAATCAAAGCGAACCACTTCTGTCGAACTGACGTTAAACGAGAAATCTCAAGGATGTGTAAGGGCATGGCACTGCCGTGCCCATTGCTGTCGCAGTAACCGTTATGGCTCAGTCCACGATCGTTAACGCATGAGCTGATGCTGAATTTTGATGCCTCGGCTTTGCATCACCTGCTCAAATAAATCAGTTGAGAGTGCTTGCTCGATCGCCCACACTCCTGGCCTTTTTAACTGTCCTGATAGCAGCAACTCAACCACCGTGCCTGTGCCGCACCCTGCCGCGATCGCCGTATCGTCATGAATTAGCGTTGAGCAGCAGCGCATGGGCTGCCCGTCTTTTGTGCCAGTCACCTCTGAACGAATTGCCACCCCAATGCCGCTAAAGCGATCGCTGACATCGGTCATAAAATGGCTGACGTGGGACAAAAACTCAATCACTGCCGAGTTGCGTAACCAGCTAGGATGCCACCAGCGAGCAACGCTCCAAGTCAAATAGTTATAAAACGTGGGCACTGTCGCAAATTTGGTGATCACCGTCTTGACTGGAAACGTGTCGGGCAGCGTAAACGCTTCGGGCATATCAAACCAATAAACGCCAATCTTGCCGTAGGGAGCCGGAAACTCAACCACTTCGCGATCGCTGTAGGGTTTGACCGATCGCCATTCTCCATTCAGCCACGCTTTAAAGGGATGTTGCAGCCCTAAAAATGTCGTTCGCATCACGGTGATTCCTGCGCCACCGGAGCCTGACACCACATAGCTGAGGTGAATTTTTTCAGCGTCGTCTAGCTGCTCGACACCCTGCCGCACCATGCTGTTTGAGATACCCGGAAAAATGCCTGTATTAATCACCGCCGTCACCCCGGCAGCTTGAGCTTCGGCGCGATAGTCTAAAACCTTGCGAGTAAACGAAGGATGATCGCTGACATCAACATAATCTGCGCCTTGCTGAATGCACAGCTTTAAAACTTCAGCGTCTCGGTAGTGAAACGGCCCGGCACAGTGAACGACGACATCTGTTTGAGCGATCGCAGCTTGCAGCGCTTCTGAATCTGCTAGGTCGATCGTCACAAATTGAACTCGTGACCCCAGATCCTCACTTTTTTGTTCGCCTTTGTTTAGATTGCGTCCGGCGATCGTCACCAATGCTTGGGTATGAGCCAGCAGGTCAGCCGCCACTTTGCTGCCAATTCTGCCACTGCCGCCGAGAATCAAAACCTGATTTGTCATGCCGATCGCCCACCGAACGCTATGTTATGGTTTGTTGACGTGAAGAAATCTACTAAACTCTCCTCGATCTCTAATCTTTATTAGAGCTTAGAAAATGTTTGAAAAGTTGTTTCGACTACAATTAGCCGTCTTTTGTAGTAGAAAACTGGCAGCTAATAGCGCAATCGCCACAAGATAACCCATACTAAAGGCAGATTAGCCTGGATTAAGTTGCACGAAAAACTTAGGCAGTACTTGAGCAGTTAAATACAGCAAATCGTTCTAACGCTTATTGAACTTGGTGCCGATCGTGACGGGAGGTTTGCAAATTGCAGAACGATACGTTCACCCAGAAAATTAGAACTTCTCTGAATCGCTTGTTAGAACCAGGGTTAAGTGCAGATGCTTGTTCAGATCAAGAGGCACTGCTAGAACATTTGCAGGTTCATGCTACCGCGATCGCCGATCTGCAAGCTCTAGTGACGAGGTTGCAGGCGCAAAATCAAGAATTAAGAAGCGATCGCAACGCGCTTAATTTAGAAAAAAACCACTACCAAGATTTATTTGAGTTTGCGCCAGATGCTTACTTCGTCACCTCTATCGATGGGGTGATTGTCGAAGCAAATCAAACGACTGCGCGGCTGTTTCGAGTTGAGAGATCGTTGATAAATGGCTGTCCGCTGCTGATGTTTATCGCTTTTGAAGCGCGATCGGAGGTTGCAACCTATCTGACCCAGTTTGACTCTGGCAAACTTGCAGGGCGGCGAGAAGTCGGAATTCAACCTCTACGGGGCAAAGCGTTTCCGGCTGTGTTTAAGGTCATTGCTGTGCAAAACAAGCAGGGGCAAACGGTAGCGCTGCGCTGGATGGTGCGAGACATTATTGAACGCAAGCACACCGAAACCACCATTCGCCAACAAAACGCCAGCTTGGAAAGCGAGATTCAAGAACAGACTGCCCAACTTGAACAAGCCTCAGACTATCAGGCGATGCTGCGTCGCATCACCGATCGAGTCCGCGATAGCTTAGACGAAAATCAAATTTTGCAAACCGTTGTCCAAGAGTTGGGGTTGGT
This sequence comes from Phormidesmis sp., assembly GCA_043772715.1. Lineage (GTDB taxonomy): Bacteria > Cyanobacteriota > Cyanobacteriia > Leptolyngbyales > Leptolyngbyaceae > Phormidesmis_A. The sequence goes on from JAYVFW010000468.1 coordinate 7,962, forward strand.
GTTGAACCTGACCGAGTGTGACACTGCGCTCTATGATGCCGCGATCGAAGTGACGATTCTACATAGATGGCTAGGAGAGACTAGAGAACTCAGAAACCCAGGGCAACCAGCAGTGCAAACCGTTCCGATCGCTGCTTATTTACCCGTTGCCAAGGCTTCGATGTTTCCGGCACTCTCAACGCTGCTTGCTCAACGGGCGCTAGGCAAGTCGAGTCAGTTTTGTGAGTTAGAAACAGACGATCGAGCGGCAATTTTGCTGTGTCCGATTGTCGATAGTGAAGGCGTTTTGGGAGATTTGTTTCTCTATCGTGAGTCTCAAAATGCGTTTAGTCAGTTAGAAGTTGAGCTAGTGCAGCAGGTGGCGAGTCAGTGCGCGATCGCCGTTCGTCAGGCTCGGCTTTATCAAACGGCGCAGGCTCAGGTCAAGGAGTTAGCGCACCTCAATCAAGTAAAAGATGAGTTTCTCAGTACCGTTTCTTATGAGCTTCGCACCCCAATGGCGAATATGAAAATGGCGGCTCAGATGCTCAAAGTCACCCTCAAGCGAGCCGGAAATCAAGATCCTAAAACCGATCGCTATCTCGAAATTTTGCAGAATGAGTGCGATCGTGAAGCCAAGCTAATCGAAGATTTGTTAGATCTTCAGCAACTCGACACCAACACCATGTCTCTGTTGCTATCAGCAATTCCGGTAGAAGAATGGCTGCACTATGTGACCAATCCACTGCTAACACG
>JAYVFW010000469.1:0-8690 GCA_043772715.1 Phormidesmis sp.
CCCCCCGTGCCTACCCCTGACGGAGGGCAACCACGGGGGGATTGCCCCTACCTTCATCTCGCTACTCAGCAATGCCAGGTGCCATTAAATCCGAATCGATAGCAATGGCATCAGAGCATCATCACTCAGCAATTCGCTCTTTTGAGATGCGACCTTTGAATCGATCGGCACCACCTGCACCGCACACGCCTTTAATTCTGGCTGTTTTGAGTCGGGGCAACAAGCGGGATGCGTCAATGCATTGGCTTCTGCATGGCTTGCCCAGAGCGCGCCCCAGTGCATCGGAACAAATAGGGTACCCGGCGCGATCGCTTTCGTCACTAAAACCGGAAGCCTGACGAAACCACGGCGCGATCGCACCTCGACCCATTCGTCATTTTTGACTCCGATCTCAGCCGCATCACGGGGATGAATCTCAAGAAACGGGTTGGGGTGCATCTTCATGATTTTCTCAATCCGACCCGTGCGCGTCATTGTGTGCCAGTGCCCATAGAGCCTTCCAGTGGTCAACACATAGGGATATCCCTCGTCAGGCGGCTCTGCCAAGCCTCGCGAATGGTAAGCCGCAAATCTTGCCCGCCCGTCTGGCGTGTGAAAGCGCAAGTCGGTATAGAGACGCTTAGACGGCTGAGGCATAATTGCGGCAGGCTGAACCGATGGCTTTTTCTCCTGGAGCTTTTCAACCTCAATTCTTGCGCCTTTTGCCCGCGCACTCTTAGCTTGCAGCTCGGGCTGTGTGTCTTCAATCTCTCCCGAAAGCGGCCATTGAAGGGGACCTTCTGCCCGCAGTCGCACGTGGCTGATTCCCGACTGATCGCAAGGACGATCGTGGGTGAGTTGGGCAAACTCACGATAGACTTCGGCAGCATTATTAAACGCAAATTCTTTAGTAAAGCCGAGACGACGACCGACTTCGGCAAAGATTGCCCAATCTGCTCTGGCTTGCCCTGGAGGACTGCGGAATTTAGGGCAAAGCGTCACGCGCCGCTCAGAGTTGACCATCACGCCCGATTTTTCACTCCACTGAGCCGCCGGAAGTAAAACATGGGCATAAGCAGCCGTTTCGGTCGGATAATAAGCATCTTGGTAGACGGTGAAGGGCGATCGCTTCAATGCCGCTTTGGTGCGCTCGATGTCGGGCATACTGACTGCCGGGTTGGTTGCCGCCACCCACAAAACGCCGACTTCTCCCCGCTCTAAGCCCGTGATCATCTCCCAGCAAGTCAACCCTGGAGTTGCTGAAATCGCCCCCGGTTCGAGTCGCCAAAATTGCTCAACTTCGGCACGGTGAGCCGGATTGTTGACGAGACGATATCCCGGCAGCAGATGGGATAATCCCCCAGCTTCGCGTCCTCCCATCGCGTTGGGCTGACCCGTCAGCGAAAACGGGCCCGCTCCGGGCTTGCCGATTTGGGCAGTCATCAAATGTAAATTAATCAGCGTTCTAACTTTCGCAGTGCCTTCGCTAGATTGATTCAACCCCATCGACCACATCGATAAAACTCGCTGTGAGTCTCCCCAATATTTCGCTGCCGTTTCTAAATCTTCTTCTGAAATGCCGCAGCGATGAGCAACCACATCGGGCGAATAGTGCTGAATCACCCCCGCAAAATCTGAAAAGTGAGCGGTATGTTCGTCAATAAATGCAGCATCGACCTTGCCCCACTTCACCAGCAAATGAGCAATACCGTTAAAGAGATCGATATCCGTTCCGGGCTTGATCGCTAAGTGCAGATCAGCGGCTTCAGCCGTGGCAGTGCGTCGTGGGTCAATCACCACCAATTTGACGGTGCGGTCTTGTTTGTGGTGCTTCCGCAACCGATTAAAGAGAATCGGGTGACACTCAGCCAAATTGCTGCCTGCAATAAAGGCGCAATCTGTTTCGTCGAGATCCTCATAGCAGCAGGGCGGACCATCAGCCCCAAAGCTTTGAATGTAGCCAGAAACCGCAGACGACATACACAATCGAGAATTGGCATCAAAGTTGTTAGTGCCCAAGCAGCCTTTGATCAGTTTTTGAGCAATGTAATAGTCCTCAGTTTGCAACTGACCCGACCCATACATACAAACAGCATCTGCCCCTTGCGTTGAGCGAACGGTTTGAATTTGATTGGCAACTCGATCGAGCGCTTCATCCCAACTAACTCGTCGAAACGGCTCATCTAACGACTCCCGCATCATCGGAAACTGCAACCGATCTTTGTGTAGTGACTCGGCGATCGTGGCTCCTTTGACGCAGACCATGCCTTGACTAGACGGGTGATCGCGATCGCCGCGCACCTGCCAAATTGGCGTTCCTTGTTTGTCACGATTGGTTGCCTTGCCAGCTTGCGCGGGGGGAAGCGCCTCTAACCCGCAGCCAACCCCACAATAAGGGCACAAGGTTTTAGTCGAATCAATCATAAGCGTTCCACGACATCGGTACGATCGGAGGAAGCAAGCTTTTCACAAACTCGCAACTGCTGACAGGGAATCTGAGCCAAAAAGCTTGAGTTCGTCGCTTTGGAGCTATGAATTTCGAGTAGGGCATCAGACGGGGCTTCAAAGAGCAGGCGTTGTCCTGGAAATATCACACGCTCAAAACATCCGGTTGAGAGATGGGCGATTCGAGCCATCTGAAGCTGACTGGTCGCATTGATGTAATAGCAAAGAAAGCGATCTCTGCCATCAGCAGACGAAGCGGACGAGTGTTGGGGCATACCAAAAGTCCCTTAATGACAGCGCTAGGATTTCCATCTAAAAATGGGTGTTCTCCTGCTGCTTAGTCCAGATTAGACAGACCACTACTCTTGAGTGGGCATCATTCTTGCTCGTATGCAAGGCTACCTTCTGTGCGCCTCGCTACTGCTTCGGTTTCCTGCTCATAATCTTCTGCAAAAGAGCCTTTGGGTTCTTTTAAGAAGAAAGCGCACATGACAGCGCAAATCAACGCCGTGATTCCCATCGTGGCGAATAGGGTTTGAGCGTTGGTCAAGCTATAAATCGTGAGATAAATCACGCCGCCAACGTTGCCATAAGCGCCGACGTTGCCCGCGATCTGCCCGGTGATGCTCTTCCTAATCAAGGGCACCATGCCATAGGTTGCGCCACAGCCCGCTTGAGCAAAGTAAGCCGCAAAGATGGTGACGACGATCGCCAGGGGAATTGCCCAACTTTTGTTAATGCCAAAAGCCAACAGATAGCCGATGCCGATGCCCACCGTGATAATTGTCAGCGTCCATTTGCGGCTGCCGAGTTTGTCAGAGAGCAACCCCCCACTCGGACGCGAGATTAAATTCATGAAGGGGTAAGAAGCGGCAATCATGCCCGCGATTACGTGTTCTAAGCTAAAGGTCTTTTCAAAAAAGGCGGGCAGCATCGAGACGGCAGCGAGTTCGGAGCCAAAGCTCGTGGCGTAAGCAAACGCTAACAGGGCGACTTGACGAAACTTGTAGCGATCGGCGGCAGCATATTTTTTCTGACCTGTGAGCATTTCTCGATTGACTTGCCAGCCTTGATAGGTTTGGTAGGCAAAGAGTGCGCCTAGAAAAACCCAGGTAATCAGCATCCCCGCTTGGTCAAAAAATTTGACTTGCTGTAAGCGCCACGCTAATAATCCGAGGGCAAAAATTAACCCGAAGTTCATCGCGGTCATTGCCCAAAAGCTTTTGGCACTGGTGACTTCCATGCCGCCGCTCTTTCTGGGCTTTTTGTAGACTTTTCCGGTAGGGGTGTCTTGAGCCAGACGGAAATAGACCACGCCGTAAAGGGCGGAGACAATGCCTGTGAGGGCGATCGCCAAGCGCCAGTTAGATGCGCCACCTGCCAAAAATGCGGTACTTGCGGCTAACAGAGGCAAACTAAATTCGGCGGCAAATGCGCCAAAGTTGCCCCAGCCGCCATAAATGCCTTCTGCCAACCCGATTTCTTTGGGCGGAAACCACTCTGACACCATGCGGATACCGACCACAAACCCCGCACCGACGATGCCCATCAACAAACGGCTGATCACCAGTTGATTAAAGTCTTGGGAAAATGCCGTTGCAAAACAGGGCACGATCGAGAAAATCAGCAGCAAGGAGAACGTAATTCTGGGTCCGAAACGATCGAGCACCATGCCGATAATGATCCGGGCCGGAATCGTCAACGCCAAATTGCAAATGCCTAGCGTCTTAATTTGAGTCGCATAGTCTAAGCCCAACTCTTTGCCGATCGTGGTGGCAAATGGGGCAAAGTTAAACCAATTAACAAAGGTGAGAAAGAACGCAAACCAAGTCAAATGAAGGATCTGATAGCGACCCCTGAATGACCACATTTGTTTGAGCATGAGGGTTGTAGGAAGGTGAAGTCAATGGTCTTGTGTCGCAAAGCGACTAAACAGGAAATCTAGAGCCTGGTTCCGCAGGGTGTAATAGTGCGGGTCTTCCATGATCTGAGTGCGGATGCGGGGGCGAGAAAAGGGAATCTCTAGAATTTCGCCAATTTGGGCAGCGGGTCCGTTAGTCATCATGACGACGCGATCGGCGAGAAACAGTGCTTCGTCAATGTCGTGGGTGATCATCAGCACGGTGACGCGATGCTCTGTCCAAATCTGCAAGAGTTCTTCCTGCAATTCTTCTTTGGTGATCGCATCGAGTGCGCCAAACGGTTCATCTAAAATCAAGACTTGCGGATAAATGGCGAGCGCGCGGGCGATCGAAACTCGCTGTTTCATGCCACCTGACAGTTGACCGGGTTTTTTATTTGCCGCTTCTTCTAAACCCACCATCGCCAGATGCTTGTGAACGATGTCTTCTTTGTCTTTTTTAGGCTTGTCAGGGTAGACAGAATTGACCGCCAAATAGATATTTTCAAACGCCGTTTTCCAGGGCAGCAGCGAGTAGTTTTGAAAGACGACCATGCGATCTGGCCCAGGTTCTGTGATCCGTTTTCCCTGAAGACGGACTTCGCCACTGGAGGGCTGACGAAAGCCAGACACCATATCGAGCAACGTGCTTTTGCCACAGCCAGAGTGACCGATGACGCAGACAAATTCCCCTTCACTGACGGCAAGATTAACGTCTTCTAAAACGGTGTAATCGCCGCTCTTAGTCGGATAAACCTTTGACAAGTTATCGACGACGAGAAACGAATCGGACTGAGAAGCTTGAGGAGTAGAGTCTTCGCTGATTAACGTCTGCATAAGTGAAGGTGGGGAATAAGGACGGGTTAGGCGGCGCGTTTGACACTCTCGCTGGGGGCATCGAGCAAGACTTCCTCAACGCTGACTTCGTGACTGATCTCTAGAGATTTGAGATAAGCGATCGGGTCGTTGGGGTTAAACACCGCGCCATCAAATAGCGTCAAAGTGTTGCGGTTTGGCTCAGTGCCGGGATAGCCCACTTGTCTCGCCGCTTCGCTATAAAGTTCGACTTGACGAACACGATCGAGAATCTCAATCCAGTTTTTAGGAAAGGCGGGAATGATTTCCCAGCGAGCGAGTTGAGTCAAAATCCACAGTGCGCCGACTCGTTGCGGACAGTTGGTTTGATCAATGTGGAATTGATTGAAGCGCAGAATAGATTCGGGCTTACGATCGCCCCCGTAAATATAAGGATCGAGAAAACCGGGGCGAATATAGCTCACGTCAGCACCTACATATTCAGGCTTCGCTAACAGCTTCAGCATATCTTCGCGGTGACGACGCTCATCGCAATATTCACACGCTTCAAGCAAGGCTTTCATCAAAGCGAGGTGCGTTGCAGGATATTGAGTTGCCCAGTCTTCGCGAACGCCTAAAACCTTCTCTGGGTGACCTGTCCACAGATCATGAGTAGTGGTGAGGACTACGCCCAACCCTTCTTGAACCGCACGAGAATTCCACGGTTCGCCCACACAAAAGCCGTCTATAATTCCCGCTTCTAAAGCGGCAACCATTTGAGGCGGGGGCACGGTGACGAGATTCACGTCTCGATCGGGGTCAATTCCTGCCGATGCCAGCCAATAGCGCAACAGCAAATTCTGCATCGATGCGGCGTGGACTACGCCCAAGGTGTGAGTTTCTCCGGGCGTTTGCGCGATGAACTGTTTGAAATCTTCGAGAGAACGAACGCCGCGATCGTAGAGCTTTTTGCTAATCGTGATCGCATCGCCATTTCGAGACAACACCATCGCGGTGAGGACGGGCAGCGGGGCTTTGCCATTCATGCCGAGGGTCAGTCCTAGCGGCATTCCGGCAACCATTTGAGCCGCGTCTAGTCGCCCTTCAGTGATGCTGTCAGCGATTACTGTCCAACTCGGTTCGCGGTGCAGCGTTACGTCTAAGCCGTGCTTTTGAAAGAAGCCTTTCTCTTTGGCAATGATTAGCGGCGCACAGTCGTTGAGCGGAATGAAGCCGATATCGAGATTGACTTTTTCTAAGCCGTTGCGGGCGATTGCCACTTTGACGGTTTCTTTGACCTTGCGCTTTTTGTCGCGCTTTTGCTGATTGAGAAAATAGATCATCTCATTCCGCAGCGCATAATAGCTGGGATGTTTGACGACCTCCATCCGCTGGCGAGGGCGAGGAATCGGGACTTCGAGAATCTGACCAATGTGAGCAGCAGGGCCGTTGGTGAGCATGACCACGCGATCGGACAGCAGCAGCGCCTCATCGACATCGTGCGTCACCATCAAGCAAGTCACCTGGCTTTCTTCGCAGATTCGCATCAGTTGCTCTTGCAGATTGCCGCGAGTCAGCGCATCCAGTGCGCCAAACGGCTCATCGAGCAGCAGCATTTTAGGACGAATGGCTAACGCACGAGCGATCGCGACTCGCTGTTTCATGCCTCCAGAAAGCTCTTTAGGTTTGCGATGTGCCGCAGGTCTTAACCCGACCAGATCAATGTTTTGTTCAACAATGCCTTTTCGTTCACCTTTGGGCAAATGGTTCAAGACTTTATCGACTGCCAGCGCGATATTTTGCTCAACTGTCAGCCAGGGCAACAGCGAATAGTTTTGGAACACCATCATCCGATCGGGCCCCGGACTTGTCACCTGTCGCCCTTCGAGAACGACACCGCCCACACTGGGCTGATCCAACCCCGCCACAATGCTGAGAAGCGTAGACTTGCCGCAGCCAGAGTGACCAATCAGCGTCACAAATTCACCTTGACGAATCTGTAATTCAATATTTTTGAGGGCAACATAGCTTCCGCCACCTGTGAGCGGAAACACCTTATCAACGTGGTCAATTTCTAAAAAGACAGACATGGTAGGAGTAGGGTGAAGGGGGCAGCGATCGGTCTTGAATCTAGAAGCGGACACAAAACCTGAAATCTAGTTCTCTGAAACAATCAGCGAACCGAGAAAGTTAACCAGCCGATCGAGCGCCAAGCCCACCAAACCGACATACAGCACCGCGATAATGATTTGGCTCATGCTGTTTTCGTTGCCTGCGTTGTAGGCATCCCAGATAAAAAAGCCGATGCCGCCTTCTGCTTTCAGCATTTCTGCGGCAACGATCGCCAACCACGCTAACCCAATGCCGATCCGCAATCCGCCAAACACATAAGGCACAGTGGACGGCACCAAAATGTTGAAGAAATATTCTTTACCCGACAGGCGCAGCACTTTTGCCACGTTGTTATAGTCTTGAGGAATTTGTTGAACGCCCAACGCAGTGTTGATGACGATCGGCCAAATCGCCGTAATGAAAATCACAAACAACGCCGCCGGAGTGCTGTCTTGAAAAATGCCAAGCGACAGCGGCAACCATGCCAGAGGAGGAACCGTCCGTAAGACTTGAATCATCGGGTCAAGACCGCGCCGCATAAACTGGCTCATGCCAATTAAGACACCCAGCGAAATGCCGACGATCGCGGCCAGCGAATAGCCAATCATGACTCGCTGCAAACTAATCCAAATCTGCAACCCCAACCCTTTAGAGGTGCCACCGTCGTCATAAAACGGGTTGAGAATCAAGTCATACGTTTGCTTTAACACGGTGATCGGGCCGGGCATTTTGCTTTCTGGTGCGAGACACAGCAGTTGCCAAACTACTAGCACGACTACCGTACAAATAATCGGCGGAATTAACTGCTTTGCAAACTTTTGCAGGGTTTCAAGCAGTGCAGAAGACGAAGCTGGGCGAAGGGAAGGAGTAACAGTCATAGGGGAATCTCTGAGAAGACGGTTGCAGAGGGTTCAGATTACAAATTCTTGAGTGGGGACACAAGTGCTATGCCCCCAACGCTCTAAGATCTCAATCCATTGAGAAAACGCAGCTACGCTTTCTTGATTTTGAGACCACTGAGATAAGCTGCTGTATTAGTCGCGTCAAAAGTGGTGCCATTAAAGAATGTTTCGACCCCGCGTGATGAGTCTTTGGGAATCGCGGCTGATTGCCCGATCGCTTTCGCAGCAGCTTGCCACAGGTCTTCACGGTTCACTTTGTCTACCATCTCTTTGACGTTGGTGTCAGCCGCAAACCGACCCCAGCGCATATTCTCAGTGATGAACCAGGCATCGTGATTCTTAAACGGATAGGATGCCCCATCACGCCAGAATTTCATCAGCAAATCGCTGTTTTGCAGGGTGCGACCATTGCCAAAATCAAAGTTGCCTTTGGCGCGATCGATGATGTCTTTTACCGGAGCTTTCACATATTTATCAGACGACAAGATTTCGCACATCTCTTGCTTGTTCTCGTCTTTGTCACACCAAACTTGGGCTTCTTGAATTGCCATCAGCAC
>JAYVFW010000470.1:0-3031 GCA_043772715.1 Phormidesmis sp.
AGAGCGATCCGGCGTTGGGTGTCTTGCAATTTCATGTCTATCGTTTCCTCGACTCTGTTGAAGTGCGTAATGGGGAGAGGAGTAAAGCGTACTTATTAACTACATAACCAGAAAACACAGTCTCGGATGGTGAGACGGTTTTTTTAGAATCCTCAAGTGATCACTCTTGAGGTGTGTAAACTTATCGTTACACTATTTTAGGTGACGCAACCATTTTGCCTAAAGTTTCAGCCAGGTAAATGCGTAGAATTGCTGAACTTTGGCGATCGTGGTCAGCAGATGAAAAAATCAGAGCCGTACTAAATTCACTCAACTGCGAGCGCATAGGTAACTTTGTAACGTTAGGTAAACAGTTCAGATTCTATTCTAAACAGCCTTGATGCGATCGTTAGGTTACGCTTGCTACAAATTCACGTCAATCATGCAATTTTTGGATGACCGGAGTGCGATCCCCGCATGATGCAGGCGAACTTGACAGGTTGAGGCGCTTTTTGTAAAAACTGAAAAGACGGTCGATCGAACATCTCTGCCAGCAAAATCAATAGGCACTGCCGTGCCATGCCCTACCGCGCAATTTGCGATTTTAGGGAAGCTGTGCCGCCGTCTCAGAGGTTGCATCTCCCCAAACGATCTGGCGCTGGCTAGGATCAGTGCGGTTTGTCTGCTCTTGCACAATGACTTTTGCCTGCCGGGGATCAAAATAGCGACTAAATTCTGCTTTGACGTGACCGACTCGTTTTTCTGTCGCCTTGACTTCAGCGTTAATTTCTTGAAGCTTTGAGTGCTGCGCCATGCTGTAGGGCAAAAGTTGAACCAGCGCTGCGATCGCCACACCTGAAAGGGCAAGATTTACACCCAGCTTGATCGAGGTTTCAATCGCGATCGTCCGATGATGTTGACGTTTTTTTTGTTGACCTGACCGAGGCTGCGATCGAGGCGTTCTAACAGGCTGAAGAGGCTTGTTCGGCGATTGAAGTGCGTTCATGAGTTCAACAGGATGCGAGTGCAGACAGTAGACTTAACAGTCTCAATGGAAAATGTAGCTGCCTTTGGCGATTAATTAGCTCCTGCACGAATCCGGGAACGCCCCCTACGTCCCCCAGAATTGAGGGACTTTGAACTCCAGTCCCTCCCAGAATTGGGGGTTAGGGGCGAGATCTCAGGGTGGTTACGTCGAGAATTTTATTCATGCAGGAGATCCATATCTAAGTTGAGCGCTTCTAAAATGAGAAAACCAGGCTGATCAGAAGACCGAAAGCTCATTCTAGAGAGCTTGCAGACTGACGCACTGATAACTCTACTCACAGAGTTAACTCAACATCGCAAATATCAGCACCAAAATCAAGAAGTACGGGCGAACTAAGCAGCGTTTCCCAACGATTTATCTGAGTCAGCAACCCAAATGAAACAGCCGGAAAACTGCCTTGTCAGTCTACCCCGCATCTTAAAAAACGATCACTCAACTTGTCGAGGGAATCATTGATTCAGTGCGGGGATCGGACAAAGCAGTCTCCCTGCCGCGATCGTGAGATCTATTTATACAATTCGGTAGACAGCCGGAAGGCAAGAATGCCAGGAATGAGAGCCACTACAAGAGCAACTAGAACTTGAGTATCTGATAAGGGCATTGAGTTTGAAACTCCTTAATCTCAGGGTTATCGTTCCTAAATGTCGATCAAACCGTCCGCTTTCGGAGTGTTTTGTTACAAGATTCAACACAAAACGGGGATCATGAGACTCAGGTCTCGCTGCTGTGCCATGACTCAGACCTCCTAGTTAAGGTAGGCTGATAAATGAGCAAAGCTTTTTCCTCTTTTTTCTAAATTGGGATTAAGTTTATCAAGCCTTATTTGTAACGGTTAATTAGAAATCATTGATGCTAGACCAACTTTCAGGCTTACCTGCCACCTTTGATGTTCAAACCTTTTTGCTGCTGCTGGTTTTAGTGGCATTAGAAGCGGTGCTGTCGGCAGATAACGCGATCGCTCTCGCCGCGATCGCTCAAGGGTTGGAAAAACCTGAGCTTGAACGACGCGCCCTCAACATTGGCTTAGTGTTTGCCTACATTTTGCGGATGAGCTTAATTTTGACAGCATCCTGGGTGGGCAAATATTGGCAGTTTGAGTTGGCAGGGGCAATCTACTTATTGTGGTTAGTCTTTCAATATTTCTCGTCTGACTCAGAGAATGGAGACGAACACCACGGGCCACGATTTACCTCGCTGTGGCAGGCGATCCCGGTTTTGGCACTCACAGATTTGGCGTTCTCTTTGGATAGTGTGACGACAGCGATCGCAGTTTCTCAGGAAACTTGGCTAATTTTGATTGGAGCCACGATCGGGATCATTGCACTGCGGTTTATGGCAGGGTTGTTTATTCGCTGGTTAGACGAGTTTACTCACTTAGAAGATGCAGGCTACATTACGGTTGCTCTGGTCGGATTGCGTCTATTGATGCGAGTCATCAACGATAGTCTGGTGCCGCCGGAATGGGTGATGGTAACAGCGGTCGCACTGATATTTGTCTGGGGTTTCTCTAAGCGCAATCCCGTTGAAGTTCAAGAAGTGAAAGCTGAGAAATTAGCAGACCTTGAGCAAGAAAAGATGGCTGAACTTGACGAAAAGAAATTAGAAGTTTGAGTTGATTATCTGTTCAACACCGTTTAAAAAAGCAGGGGCATTCCATAGAATGCCCCTGCTTTTTTAAACGTGAATTCGATGAAGCTTTTCGCTGCGGTTGCAAATCTGGGCTGCCCCCTAGATCCCCCAAAATTGGGGAACTTTGAACCGGAAATCTTGGCTTGAAGTCCCCCAATTTGATACCAGAAGTTATTCGTAGATCCAGGAAAGAATGGTGGGCTGCCAGTTGACCAGTTCTTCTGCTTTAAACCACAGAGCAATTTCGCTTTGAGCCGTCTCAGGTGCATCTGAGCCATGGATCAGGTTGCGTCCAATGTTTGCGCCCAAGTCGCCGCGAATGGTGCCAGGTTCTGCTGTGAGTGGGTTGGTGGCTCCGATGACTTTTCTAGCCGC
>JAYVFW010000471.1:0-8674 GCA_043772715.1 Phormidesmis sp.
CAGAATTTCATTAACTGGCGAACCGCCCACATCCATCCAAACAATTTGGGCAATGCCGCGACGACGGGCACAATTTCGGATGTCTTCTCGACTGGTGCCACTGAGATCTAACTCGACCTGTACCGGGTGGGCTGATTCTCGCAGCTTTTGGGCATGAGCAAAGGCGATCGCGTGGGTCTGCGAAGTCTCTGACACGACTAACCAATCGCTAGCAGGAGTCTTGTGAGGCAGTTGCCCCGTGGGAATCAGCATCTGGTGCAGTTGCTCAATTTGCAGCGAGAAACCGATGCCTGGAATGGGCTGTCCCTGGGGATGAAAAAGCCCTAAAAGCTGGTCATATCGTCCGCCTTGCCCTAAAACTTTTTGCCCCGAAGGTGTATTGCTGGCAACTTCAAAGACGATTCCGGTGTAGTAGTCGAAGGTGCGAATCAGGCTTAAATCCAGCACGATCGGGATCTCTACATCTCCCAGGCGTAAATCTAGACTTTCTTGCAGCAGCTCGATCAAAGATTTGAGATTGTTGACTGATTCTCGCTGACTGTCATCCAGATCTAGACGGCTGGCTCGCTGAATCACATCGGTGGGTTTGCCTCGCAAATTGAGCAACAGCAGTGCTCGATCGTGCAATTCTTCAGACAAAGGCAGCGATTCTAAAGACATCCGATCGAGCTTGGCGATCGCATATCGGACTTTATCGCGCAAATGGGCAGGAAAGGGAGAGAGCAGCGATCGCGTCAAGTCTGCTTCACCCAAAATCAAGCTCCAGGAGGCAGAAGAGTTTTTTAGCTGTCCTAGTCCTAAATTATGGAGACAGTCAATCAGCAGCAGCAAAATCTCGGCATCTGCCAACAATCCACCACCGCCAAGCAACTCGACCCCAGCTTGATAAAACTCCTGCTGACCGCTGTGACTGCCTTCTGGGGCACGGCGAAACACATTGGTGTTGTAGTAGAGCCGTTGAGGATAAGTGGCACCCGCCATGCGAGTCACGGCAGTGCGCGCGATCGAGGCCGTCAGTTCGGGACGCAGCCCCAGCACCTCATCATCCAAATTATTGAGTTGAATCACGGTCGATCTCTGAATTGCGCCCCCTGCCATCAGGGTATCAAGTCGTTCTAACGTCGAGGTGATGATGCGGTGATAGCCCCAGCGCTGAAAAACCTGCTGGAGCCGATCTTCAATCCAGCATTTTTGAGCGACATCAAGAGGCAATAAGTCTCTAGCCCCGGCTGGAGGTTGGTAAACCATTATTTTTTCTTTCCACTAAATAAGCCGCCAAACAACCCGCCACCGTTAGGTTTGTTGCGATCGGACTTGCTATTTGCAGGTTTAGAGGCAGAAGACTGAGAAGCGGCTTTGTTCGCCTGTTGCTCTAGATATTTCTTCCCTTCCAGAGCGGTTGGGTCTTCTGGATTCACGGTCAACGCCTTGTTGAAGTGAATCTTTGCCATCGTCGCCTGCTTTTGCTGTAAATACACCATGCCCATCAAGCTGTGACAGCGGCAGTTGTTGGGGTCGATTTGCAGAGCGTCTCTCAGCTCTAAAGTCGCTTGGGCGTAGTTACCTTTCTTCATAAAACCTTCTGCCCGACGATAATATTGCTCAAGTAGCGATTCTCGCTGGTCTTGGGCTGAGGGGGGAGTTGGCGTAGAGCTGGGTGCGGCAGTTGAAACTGGTGCTGCCGTCGCGTAAAGCGGTTTGTTAGGTTCACCGATCGTGCCCTCGCCAGTGCCGCCTTTTCTCGCCAAATAGACTAAATTCAGCTCACTGATCTGGGCAATCAGTTCCAAAACTTGATCGAGCTGCTGATATTGACGATCGGCGAGGTCTTGCAAGGCAGTTCGATAAAAGTAGTCAAGATTATTGGCAGTCAGCAATTGCTTGGCTAAACTCCCTAACACTTGGGTGTGGGTTTGGTGCCGCATCGCTCCCTGCCCTTTGAGCTTGAGCAAGACTGCGTGATCAGTGCGACTGCGCTCTTGAGAAAGCTGTTCCCAAGCGGGGTTGACCATTTTTGAGAGAAATTGACTTGCAAGCTGACGATCGTTCTCGCCCTCTAACACGCCGCTATCAGGGTGCAGACGACGGGCAATTTTCAAATAATTCTTGCGGATTTCCTTAACGTCTGCTTCAACCGACACCCCCAAAATTGAGTGATAGTCGGAGAAGTCTAACATGAACAGACCTCGTTCAATTTGAAAACTCATGGTGCGCTGTCTGCCTGAGTAAGCTCTTTGTGATCAGTATCTGCTTATTTTATGAGATCTTCCGACTTTACCTGCACTAACTCTTGACTCAGACAATCGTGAATTTTAGAGTTTGTCGCCAAGAGTCGCCCAGATTGAAGGTTGAAAGGAGCGCGATCGTAAGCGGTGACGCTGCCTCCAGCTTCTTCAACCAGCACCACTCCGGCTGCCATATCCCAGATTGATAAGCCGCGCTCCCAATAGCCGTCAAATCGCCCACAGGCAACATAGGCGAGGTCAAGGGCTGCCGCTCCGTCGCGTCGAACGCCTTGAGTTAGATGAGTCAAATGAGCAAATTCAGCATAGTTATTGTCGGGAGTTTGGTGACGATCGTAGGCAAACCCCGTCACCAGCAGACTTTTACTCAGTTCCGCAGTTTGAGACACCCGCATCGATCGCCGATTACAGGTTGCGCCCAACCCTTTTGCGGCTCTAAAAAGCTCTTGATGAATCGGGTTAAACACAGCTCCGACTTGAGGAATGCCATCAATCAGCAAGCCGACAGACACGGCAACAAAGGGATATTGATGGGCATAGTTGGTCGTGCCGTCAAGCGGGTCGATCGCCCAAAGATATTCACCATCAAGACGACCTGACTGTCCCGACTCTTCTGCCAAGATTGGGTGGTCAGGCACATGGCGACGCAAAATCTCTAAAACGGCGGCTTCTGCGGCTTTGTCTGCTTCAGTGACTAAATCGCCTGGGCGACCTTTTTCTTGAATATCTTCGAGCTTGCCCCAGTAAGTCTGCAAAACGGCTCCTGCTGCTAAAACTGCTTCGGTAGCAATGTCTAGAAAGATTTGAAGCTGTTGGGGAGAATGAGAAGACATGAGTTTAAGCGATGGAGACGAGGAAAGTTTAACACTCACTCGCGAGGATCTTGTTCTCCCGGAAGTTGCCGCAGCGGATCTTGAGGATTCCAGATGCCCAATCCTAAAATTCTGGCCCGGTCTTGGGCACGACTGAGACGCAGTTCATATTTAGACTTTAGAGACTTAGAAACCGTCGTCAAAGCGTGCCCTTCAGCAACTAGCTTTTCATTTAACAGAATGCCGTTTGACCAAGCGTAAACCGATCGTTGTCCTTGCTCGGTGCGGACATCGGACTCCAACACCACCGACTGATTGCTAATCATCTGCTCTAGCTGAGTTTTAGCCACCTCTCCCCAAGGCTTTTGAGCCAGACGCGGCACTGCAATTCCGGCAAGTCGAACCTGTTCAGTAATGTCTGGCTGCCCAGAAATGCCAGCGAGTTCAAGTTCTTGACCGCTCAAAACCTGTTGAACTGAAACCGCCTCTGCCTGCGGAGACGTTACCCCTTGACAGCCCCATAACAGACCGAGAAAAATCGGCAAAACAACCAACGGTAGTAGCCTTTTCCAAATGTTCACAGCTAACTGTCTGCTCCTATTCTTCGTCAAGCGGCAAGCCTCGTTTGACCCGACCTTTGCCAAAATAGCGCCCAAACTGAAGCTCATACACTTCGTCTTCGTCTTGAGTTTCAACTTCTAGATCCGATCGCGCATAGCTGACGCAAAGCAACGCATACCCCTGGCGCTGCAATTCGACAGACAGCCCGATCGCCTCTGGCTGATAGAGTTCCCCTGATTGGACTCGAACAGCACAAGTCGTGCAAGCCCCATTACGACACGAAAACGGCAACTCGACCCCCTGGTGTTCGGCGCTGTGAAGGATGTAGCGATCGTCAGGCACCTGAAAGGTGTGGTAGGTATTTTTTTGACGGTTATAAACGCGGATGGTATGAAACTGGGTCATAAATTCGCCAAAGTTCTTGCGCTCCCTATCCAGTATGGGACAATTCTGGTAATATAAGAAATCTGTGACTGAGAATACAGCACAGTCTTGGAGAGATGGCCGAGTGGTTGAAGGCGCAGCACTGGAAATGCTGTTTAGGGGTAACTTTAACGAGGGTTCGAATCCCTCTCTCTCCGTCCTAAAGTCTATACACAGCGAAGCTTACCTGTAGAATTTACAAGTAAGCTTTTGATTATCTTTATACAAAAGATGGCAACGAACTTAGAGCAAGCCAGAGGAATGATGCTGGTATCAAGTAGCAGTAAAGACCCCACTGTAGGTTGAGGTCAGAGAGGGCTGAAACGCACCTTTAGCCGCAATGACACCCGTATCGACTTCTAATACCGTCTTTTCTAAATCCCAGTCTCCACCAAGATTTGCGCTGCCAGTTGGGTTAGTGGATGCTGCAATATCGGCAGTTGTCAGTTGACTAAACTTTTGCATAAACTCGGTGCCAACCGCTCCGGCACCCACATTAGACCCATACAGCAAAATGTCAGCATTGGGCGTGAGAGCAGATGCCCAACGTTGCAGACTCGCGCCATAAATATCTAATGAGTCTCCTGTTAGCTGAGTTGCCCCCAAGTTTAAGACTCCTGCATCACCCGCCGATACAAGATGGATTGCAGAGACATTCTCAGCGCTTTTTAACACCTTCGTGATTTGAGCAATGCCGTCTCGATCGCCCTCTAAAATCACAACGGTGACTCCTGAACGCACTCCAGCCACTAAACTCTGGTAGTTTGGCAAACTAGAATCGATAAACGCAATCTCTCCAGTAACCGTTGCGGGAGCAGGTGACGGCACGACTGGTGCAACCCCGATGTCTGGAGTTTGAGAAGTGACCGGATCTGTAGAGAGGCTAGCAGTCCTAGAATTTGGCTGGGGCAGCGACGTGGCAGGCATTCCCAACGCCATCAAATCGCTCGGTGCAACTTGCACTTGCACGATCGGCAAAGACTTAGAAATCGTTGCAGAGGAACTCTTATAGGGATCACTCGTTAAAGACTGAGGCGTGAAATCACTGAGAGACGAAGCGGAAGTGAAGGCTAGCCCAACCGCGATCGGGTCGTTGATTTCGCCGCCCTTGAGGGTTGGCTGAGTAGAGAGGCTCTCAGACAGGGGAGCTGAGGGTAGAGCAGACAGTCCATTATCAGGATTCATAACTCCAAGTTTTCCTTAAGACGTAAAACGACTGTACCTATAGCGTAGGTACAGTGATGGTCAATACTGCCTTAGTCAAAGAAGCACCCCTAAAATTCAGGTTGCTGAGTTTAAGCGGGTGATTCTTTTCACCTCTTCAATCTGAGCCGTCTCGTCAAGAATACTGACTTTTTGGCGCTGACAATTATTGCTTACGTTCTGGAAAGTAATCTTCCGGAACTATTCGGATAGAGAGCGCTTAACTTCATAGAATCTTTATAAATGTCTCAGTCAACCCGCTCTATTCGGTTATCGAACCTCATACTCAGGAAGAGGATGATTGGTTTTGCGCGGTTCTGAAGGGTCGCGCCGTTGCGGACGCAGCGATCGCGTCTTAGAATTTTCGTCTCGACTTGGCTCTACAGGTGATGGAGGCGATGCCACCAAAACAAAAACGCGCCTTCCATTTAAAATATTGTAGAGATCTTGCCCAACACACACCAGACCCGTTGATTGGAGGGCTAAAACGCGCTCATCTCGCTTCTGTCGTGCTTGCGCCGCATCATCCCAATCTGTCTCTAGAAAGACTTCTTGAATAGAACCCATCGAATCCACAAACCTCTTTTGCTGTCTCGCTATACAGCGTAGCGTTTCTTCTTGACCGTGTGGGCGTTATGATTTGAAAAAGCAGCGAATCATGACCATTTAACGTGATCGCTACCCAAATCCTGTGCTAGGCTAACGTCAGGATTTATTTTCGGTCGTGTAATTCGTGTTCATCAGCGTCTCTCCGAATCTAACTCTCCACACTTTCTTGGATTCTGGAGACAATTTCATGTCAATTTACGTGGGCAATCTCTCTTATGAGGTCAAGCAAGAGGACCTAACTGAGATCTTTGCTGAATACGGAACGGTCAAGCGCGTACAACTACCGACTGATCGCGAAACTGGACGGATGCGCGGGTTTGGGTTTGTCGAGATGGGTACTGACGCAGAAGAAGATGCCGCGATCGCAGCATTAGACGGCGCAGAGTGGATGGGTCGGGATCTAAAAGTCAACAAAGCCAAACCCCGCGAAGACCGAGGACCGTCGGGCGGTGGCGGTGGTCGCCCCCCCAGACGCTATTAAGCTGGTAAGCTAGGAAACTGACGTTAAATCCTCTTGAAGGCAGACCCGCGTCTGCTTTTTTTGATAGAGGTTGTAGTTGATTAAATCAGGAGAACCGATGACTCAAGTGATTCCTGGCGAAGACGAAAGAATTGATTCTGTGTTGCGCCGATTTAAACGTGAAGTGTCTAAAGCAGGCATCTTCCCCGATATGCGAAAGCACCGCCATTTTGAAACCCCGATCGAGAAGCGGAAGCGCAAAGCTTTGGCAAAACAAAAGCAGCGCCGCTTCCACCGCTAACAATATTGTCACAAATTGTTAAAAGTTCTCGCATGATGCCAAGTTCTTAGAACTTGGCATTAGTTTTTCAAAGTTAAGTTTTGAATCAAGCCGTATAGACGCTGCCCAGTCCGAGGGCGCTTAAACCTTTGCGATAAGCGATCGAAGTCCTGTCAGCCCGAATGTGTACTTCTGCCAATAACTCTAGCGGCAAATCTTCGGGGTATTGCGCCTCTACAACCTCTTTGTCTTCAGCAAACACCTGATAATTGAATTCATAGACTGGTTCAAGCGGCATTTCACGGTCGAAGTTGCGGCAAATCGGGCAAAACACACGAGTTTTGCGCGCAGAAATCGGAGAGGCGGCATTGAGAATACACAAGCGTCCATCGTCTGGGAAATGAACCGTCAACCGAGCCGTAAACGGAAAGTAAACATCGAAAACGCGGAGCCACTGAAAATCGGCAGGCGCAAGATCTTGTAACCCTTTGGGAAAATTGCTGACCGTGCTGAGATATTCAGCATGAACGCCATTGGTTGTGGGTTTTACGTCATAGCGGGGTACGATCGGGTTATTAGAATCGCCAAACGTTTCAGTATGCACCCAGGCAAAATGAGCCACGTCGAGAAACCCCTCCATCTGTCTGCCTGCTGCCGCATTTAAATCAACCGCATTGGGCAAAATTTGCTGATAATCGGCATCTTCCCATTCAAAAAAATCGGGTAGAGAATGCAATTCGCCACCCGTTAAAGAAGTCCAGATCAATCCATAAGCTTCTTTAACCGGATAGGTTTTT
This sequence comes from Phormidesmis sp., assembly GCA_043772715.1. Lineage (GTDB taxonomy): Bacteria > Cyanobacteriota > Cyanobacteriia > Leptolyngbyales > Leptolyngbyaceae > Phormidesmis_A. Next base: position 7,389 of record JAYVFW010000471.1, read on the forward strand.
AGACAAAGTTTTGGTGGAATGCTGGCATCGGGCTGAGACGGAATCAGCACACAACGACCCTCAGACGAGTAGTGAAAGCCGTGATATTTACACACCAGTTGATCCGACTGAATGCGCCCCATACTTAGGGGAACGCCGCGATGCAAGCAGATATCATTTGCCACTGACAGTCCGGCAGTCGTTCGCCAAATGACCAGGCGTTGATCAAGCAGGGTGGCAGAAATCGGCTGGTCTTTAACGTGGTGGCTAAACGCGATCGGATACCAAAATTGAGACAAAACATCCCAGTCAGATTTGGCAAACGTGCAGCCTCTCGGATAAGTCATTTGATCAATCATAGAGCGACTTAGTGAAGGGGTGCAGTCAGACTGCCTTGAGTGAATTCAACTTCTGAAAGATTCAAGATGACAAGACTAAGGATTCAACATTGGAGCGTTCGATTATGTCAAACACTACTACTTGGTATACGGTATATACTTGAGTCCCAACTGTTGCTGTGTCTAGTAATACATTCTTGACTCTGGCTTAGAATCTTGACCGTTCTTGTTCGTTAAAAATACTCAAATTCTTTTCATGATGAATGCGAAAAGACAAGAAATTTTTAATGCTGTAATGATCATCTAAGACAATGCGATTGAACACGTTAGAACAACTCAGCAGGTTTGTTCGCAGGCTCCGATCGAAGTCTGGCGTTGCTGAATGGTGATATGAATTGCCCCCCCAGCCCCCCAAGTTTGAGGGGAACCAGAATCTTAAAGTGCCCCAAAATTGGGGGATTTAGGGGGCGAAAGGATTCAGCCCCGATAGACAGATTCATAGCATCATTCAGCAACGCCCGAAGTCTTTACCCAACCTTGAGAACTTGCTCTGCGGACAAATCAAGGTCTGGGAACAGTGGAGAGAAGATAAGGTCGCTTCCTCGGAACTGAGCAAGCTGGTATTCTCCGCTCTCGTCCAGAGTGTAGACGCTAATCGTGGGTTGTTTCGGGTTGCCAATGTAGAGTCGTCCCCCGATCGCGGCATAGTCTACAATCCAGTATTCTGAAATTCCCAACTCACCATATTCGGCAAGCTTTGTGAGGTAGTCATCCCTCCAGTTGTTGCTGACAACCTCAATCACCATCGGAGGGCAGACATAAGCCGCTGCCGACTTGGAAAGCCCTTTCATTTTTTGCCACTCTGCTTGAGCAAAGACGACGATATCAGGCTTGCGGCTTCTCTCCTTTTCGCCGAGAAGGGTTTTGAGCCTGACCTGCTTCAGTCGCTTTGGAATATAGGGGAGTTTT
>JAYVFW010000472.1:0-3026 GCA_043772715.1 Phormidesmis sp.
TACAGCGCATTTCAGGCTTATGAAGTACAGTAACAACAGTCTGCGAACCAGTTGCGTAAATGCTCAGGATTAACTAGGTGCAAAGCGGTTGCAATCAGCGTGTCTACCATTTTGGTTGTGGTGGGAGAGAACTGACGTAAGAACGCTTTGAGTTGTGACCACCAAAGTTCAATGGGATTAAACTCCGGGGAGTAAGGCGACAAATTCAGGGTGCTGGCTCCGACTGACTCAATCAGTGGCTTGATGGAAGCGATCTGGTGGGCAGGTAGATTATCCATGACCACCACCGCCCCTGACCAGAGCTGAGGAATTAAACAATCTTGGATGAAGACTTCAAACGCCTTGCCATCCATGGAGTCATTTAAGGTCATGACCGCTAACACTCGGTGGAGTGAGATCGCCCCAATCACCGTGACTTTTGCCCCTCGGTAAAACGGCTTGAGGTCATAGACTCTTGTGCCCTCACGGCTGCGGGCATGGGTTCGCGTCAATCCCAGCAAAACCCCCATCTCATCGAGAAACACCAGATTCTCAGGGGCAACTTGGCTCACTTGCTCCCAGTATTCGCCCCTTAACTTTTGGACTCGCTCAGTCGCGGCTTGTGTGCTGCGTAAAGTCTTTTTTTTCGCGTCAACCCTGCCTTTTGCAGCGCTCGGCACATCGTACTGGTGCTAACCCATTGCTGGTAGGCTTCTCCCCAGTATTCACAGTATTCTGCCAGCGTCGCATCGGGGTGTTGCTCGACCATCTCACCTAACTGAGCTTCCCGCCCGACTAGCTCACCCTTCATGCCTCCGCCCTGTTTGCCTGGGGTAAGATGTCCTGCGACTTCCTGTTGCTTGAGCATCTTTTGGACAAAGGCTTTGCTGACATCAAATCGAGCCGCCACCTTGCGAACTGAGGTGTTCCCGGCTCGATAGGCTTGCACGACTTTTTCTCGAAAGCTAGTGGGATACGCCTGCATTTCTTCTATTGACACGGACTACTTACTGTACTACATATAATTGAAAACCGCTGTATAAAGCTGAGAATCCAATCTAGGGGATATCTCCAGTATCTATTCTCTTTGGTCAATGGATTAGCCCTGCCACCGGAAGGGGAGGGGGCGTTCCCGGATTCGTGCAAAAGGTCTATTTGAGTTCCAAACTCCAAGTTCCGTGTTCAAAGCTCGATCGTCCAAGTCCCAATCCACAAATTCCGTGTTCAAAGCTCGATCGTCCGAGTTCCAAACTTCAAGTTCCGTGTTCAAGGCTCGGTAGCTACGCTTCACTACGTGTTCGTCCAAGCCCCAAACCCGATGATTCACGTACACGTTTAGCAATGCCCACTCGAAGTCTGTCAAAAGGGTGAAGCCTAACGATTCGTACCCGTAGTAATCTATTCACCACGATATACTAGTCCGGTTTTTATCTCCTCAATCAATCGATTTAGCGGTGTGAGACGTTTTTCTCACGATCGCTCCCTAGCTCAACGTTTCATTTAACAGGCTGGAGACTCATGAGTGGCGAAGACATTAATCGAAATTCAATTAGTCGTTCTCCGATCGTAGACGCGATTCCTCCACACGACTCCAGTCATCCTCCAGAAACCCCCCGTCCTCCTCGCTGGCGGCGATTTCTGATTCCAGCACTGATTGCCCTGGCACTGTTGGGCGGAGTCGGCTGGATTGTGTTTAATCGGGTCATTTTGCCGATGATGATGGCGGGTCAGATGAAGACACCCCCAACTCCCGTGCCGCTTTCCAACCCCAAAACAGCGACGATCGCAGACAGTTCTGATTATGCGGCTAGCTTAGATTCGCGGCAGTCAGTGACGCTGCAACCGCGCGTGTCTGGGCAGGTTTCTGCCATTTATGTCAAAGCGGGCGATCGCGTCACCGCAGGTCAACCGCTGCTGCAAATTTATGCTGCCGGACAGCGTGCCCAAGTTGCCAGCCGCGTTGCCGCCGCCCAAAGTGCCAATGCCGATATTGCCTCGGCTCAGGCAGATGTCACCAACGCAAATGACACGCTGCGATCGGTCGAAGCGCAACGTGCCGCCGCCGCCGCCGATGTGCAGTTAAATCAGCAAGAATATGCTCGCTATCAAGACCTGACCAAGCAAGGAGCCTCTAGCAAACAAATCTTAGATCAGCGGTTAAACGCCCTGCGAACAGCCCAAGCCGACCTCCGAAAAGCTGAGGCCGATGTGCAAGCCCAACGATCGGTGATCAATCGGACTCGCACCGTCGTCACAAAAAATGAACGGGCGTTAGAAGAATCCCAGGCAAACATTTCTGAAGGGCAAGCCCAACTGCAAGACTACACTGTGACTGCTCCCTTTACGGGCACGGTTGGAGACATTCCAATCAAGATAGGCGATGGCGTGAGTCCGACGACTCAATTGATGAATGTCACCCAAAATCAGCGGTTAGAGATTCTGCTTCAGGTGCCGTTAGAGCGATCGTCAGCTCTTAGAACTGGGCTACCCGTCAAGCTGTTAGACGATCAAAACCGAGAAGTGCAAACCGGACGAATTTCGTTTGTTGCGCCCAACGTCGATGCGGCTTCTCAATCGGTGCAGGCAAAAGCCGCTTTCGATAATCCTGGCAGTTTGCGCGCCTCGCAGTTTGTGCGGGCTAGAGTCATTTGGTCAAAGAGTCCCGGCGTGTTAGTGCCGACTTCGGCAATTTCTCGACTCGGCGGCAGAGATTTTCTGTTTATCGCTACGCCCTTTAGAGAAGCAAAATGTGAGACAACTGCCGCGCCAGGAGCCGCACCAGTCGAGCCAGACCAATTGGTTGCCGCCCAAAAACCCATTAAGTTAGGCAAAATTGTCGGCAACGATCAAGAAGTCTTGGAAGGAATCAGCGCCAGCGATCGCATCGTGACCGCAGGCATTCTGCAACTGCAAAACTGTGTCCCGATCGCAGCCGCCCCACAGTAAACCCTGAGTTCGACGAGGTTTTTTGCTGCGTTACTAGCGGCTTCTGCCCCCTAAATCCCCCAAATTGGGGGACTTCAAGCCAAAATTTCCGGTTCAAAGTC
>JAYVFW010000473.1:0-3025 GCA_043772715.1 Phormidesmis sp.
CGCGCCTGTGGGGCAGCCCGTCTCGCGCGGGGTGCGGTTGATGCAGACTTTGGGAATTGATCTGTGGGCATGGCTGTTGGGCGGGTCGATTCAAAGCAGTTTTGACCAGAGTCAGGGCATTGCGCTCGGACAAACCAAATCTCTGCGCCTGCGTCTCGATATTCGTGACCCTGATTTGATTGCGATTCCGTGGGAGATTATGCAGAGTCAGGCAGGTAGACAAGCCATCTCTCTGAGTCAACAGGTTTTGTTTAGCCGCACCACCAGCGATGTTGATGCGCTGCCACCTCTGAGAACTGACCAGAGTTTAAATATTTTGCTCGTGTTAGGGCAAGATGCCGCACCCGCGATTCCGCCTATCTCTGGCGGGCTAGAGGATGCGCCCTCGGCGGCACTGCGCGATCGTCAGGCGGCGCTCAAAAAACTCAAGCTAGAGCAAGAAGCCTCGGCACTGTCTCAGATCCTGCAAAATCCGGGCAAGCTGGGCGACCCTTCCAATCGCAGCGCTTACCAATATGCGGCTCCTTGTCAGGTCGATGTTTTACTTCAACCTACTCCGGCTGATCTGATCGAAAAGCTAGAAACCGATCGCTACAACGTCCTATTCTACGCAGGGCATGGAGAACCTGCGCCCGATGGCGGGTTGCTCTTTCTGCGACCTGATATGGCGATCAATGGCACAGAGTTGGCGCAAGTGTTGACGCGCTGTCGGGTGAAGCTAGCGGTGTTTAACTCCTGCTGGGGGGCACAGCCTGACGAGCAAAACTACCAGGCGATTCCGCGTAGCAGCTTGGCTGAAGTGCTGCTGCATCATGGGGTTCCGGCTGTGTTGGCGATGCGGGAACCTATTACTGATCAAGAGGCACTTAGTTTTATTCAGGCATTTGCCCAAGCGCTGGCAGATCGGATGCCGATCGACCAAGCTGTCGCCGTGGCAAGACAGCATCTCCTGACATTATTTAAGTTTAATCAGCAGGCTTGGACATTGCCCGTTCTCTATATGCACCCAGAATTTGACGGCGAGCTACTGAAGCCGTTAGATGAAGGCGCGACTCAGTTTCCACCCAACCCTAGCCAGTTTGGGCGACGATCGGCGATCGCGTCTCTGCGATCATTGGCGACAACAAAAGTCTGGACAGTGCGCGGTGGGCTGATGCGCGTCGGCATGAGTGAAGATAATGACCTAGTTTTGCCAGGAGAACCGGGCATTTCTCGCAAACACGCTGAAATTTTTTATCGCAACGCTTCTCAAGATACGGGGCAGCCGACCTACTTTTTGCGGGACTTTTCTCGCTATGGCACCTGGGTTTTTACGGGTGGCGGTTGGCAAAAAGTTCATCACGAAGAGGTGTTGCTTCAGTCAGGTGTGCAGTTAAAATTTGGGGGGTCGCAGAATTCTACGCTAGAATTTTTGATCACGGCTCCCGAAATGCCTGACTCGGCATAAGCTCAACCAAATCAATCACTCGATCGGGCTAATTTATTCATCGTTACGGAACTGGTAACGGGCAACTTGTAGATATCACAAACAGCAGTGACTCAGTAGATGCGGGTATTACAGTATGACAAGTGAAATAAATCGTTCTCGTTCGATCGTAGGTCTTCAAACCGAGCAAGACTTGGCAAATGCACTTCTTCAAACCGAAGATGTGACCCTACGGTGGAATCCGAACGAATCCATCGATACGGCTGAGATTGAAGTGGCAGAAACCCCCACCAGCAAAATCTCCTATCCCTGGAATCCAAGTGAGCCGAGCGCAGAGTCATTTCTGTCAGAACTCGAACAAGAATTTTCTTTAGATAACTGGGATGACAGCGAGATTGCTCAACGATCGCAGTCGTTCTTTGGTCAGCTAGATGCCCTGTGGTCAGCAACAGACTTAAAGACTACACTGGCTCAAAAATTTGCAGCGGTGCCTCAGTCTCTATTGGCGACCATTGCGCGGCAAGCTCAAAAAGTCGTTGAAACTTCTAATTCCCTCGCCGATCAGTTGATTGAGTGTGTTCAAGACGTTCTTCCTAGCTGGGCAGAAGACGATCTACAGGTGTTGGCGCGTCCTTTAGCTTATGCCATGCGGGGCGATGCCGCAGATGTGGTCGATGCGATGGTCAACAGTGTGGGCGCGATCGCGTGGAGTGACCTGTCCGAAACCGAACAAGCGCGAATGAGTTTGGCGATCGCTCGGTATGCAATCGACCAGTTAGGCGATCGCTAAAATTGCCAAAGACTTTCAAAGAATTCGTCGCAGTTGCCTCCGTAGATTCTATACAGTGCCCCTACTGGTGTAAAAATTGCGAGATCAATCTGCATCCCTGGGGAACAATGAGTCGGTCAGGGCTGCGATCGCAACTAATCAATGGCATTAACAGAACGTCAGTTCGACGAGTTTTTTCGCTTCGTTGTCAGCGGCTTCTGCCCCCTAAATCCCCCATTCTGGGGGACTTTAAGCCAAAATTTCGGTTCAAAGTCCCCCAGAATGGGGGATTTAGGGGGCTTCCCGAACTCACGATCGGAGCGAACCGCTCCTGTCGAACTGACGTTAACAGAGCGATCTCTCGTCTGTAATCCCACTTAATAGCTTGCCAGCAGTCCTGCAATGAGTTCCTTTCATCCTCTTGCAGGGCTGCTGGCATGACAACGCGCAATCGATCTTCGTTTTTTCTAGCGATTCAGTTAAGTCTTTTGTGCTTTTCAGGGGTTGCATCTCCTCAAAAGGCGCAGGGGCAAAGCACTTCTGAACTCGCGGCTCAAATTCACAAACTCGCTAACAGCTCATCGCCTGACTCTGCGATCGCCCTGCTCAAACAGCAAGGCGCACCCACGATCGAGTCCTTGATTAAGGTCGTCAGAGATCGCAAAGAGCCACCAAAAATGCGATTGTTTGCGATCGCCGCGATCGCAGAAATGGGAGCCGATGCAAAAACGGCAGTTCCTGACCTGCGGAATGCGCTCAAAGATGCAGACGAGGAAGTGCGTCAGGCGGCTGCAAAAGCGTTAGGAAGCATCGGAGTTGATGCAAAAGCA
>JAYVFW010000474.1:0-3024 GCA_043772715.1 Phormidesmis sp.
TTCAGGCATTGGGACGACCTAAAAAAGAAGTGTTGTAATAGAAGTATGTTAGAACTTCACTGCCACACAACCTATTCTGATGGCACTCTCACCCCGACTGAGTTAGTCAAAGCCGCGATCGCTCGAAAAGTTCAGGCGTTAGCGATTACCGACCATGACACGATGGGCGGTTGGGATGAAGCGTTTGCCGCCGCAATTGACCAACTCGAAATTGTTCCTGGACTGGAACTCAGCACTGTTTGCAACGATCGCTCTCTCCATATTTTGGGCTTTTACCCCGATCGCGATCTCCTATCCGCGCCACTCAATGAACGGCTAGAAGGACGCAAGCGGCGATCGCAGAAGATTGTCGAAAAATTAGCCGCTCTCGGCTACCCCGTTGAGCTGCCAGAGATGGGAGAAGGCATGGCTCCGGGTCGCCCGCATATCGCGTCGGCAATGGTGCGGGCGGGCTATGTCGAATCATCGCGCGAGGCGTTCGATCGCTTTCTCGGTGACGATAAACCTGCCTATGTGCATTATGAAAAATTTGACAGCGAGGACGGTATAGAACTGCTGCGATCGTGCAAGGCAGTTCCAGTGTGGGCGCATCCTTGTCTATTTCGGGGTGGCTATGTTGAAGAGATTTTGCCTCAACTCGTCGAGGCTGGGCTGATGGGCGTAGAGGTGTTTCATCCCAGTCACACGCTGAGGCAGGTGGCACGGCTCGAAGCCCTGTGCGAAGAGTATCAACTACTCATGACAGGCGGCAGTGACTATCACGGACCCAATCTTGAAACCAAACGCGATGATTACTCGTCTCTCAACAGTTTGCATCTTTCACTAGACTTGCTGGAGCCGATTAAACAAGCTGCTAGTCAACAGAGAAACCTGAAAGCCTGACGATGACTGATTTTTGTCTTTATAAAAACTTTATCGATGCCGTCTGGTTTCCTCCGGAAAGCTCACTGTTTTGCGAGGATAGAGGAATGGTAGATGCACCCTGATGATTCACCCCTGGCTTAGGCTGGGGGTTTTTTGTATGCTTTATAGACTTAGCTATCTGTGGTTTATGCCTAATCTTCCGCTCTACCAGCTTGACCCGTTGAATCGGTTTAGCGATCGTGCCGCCAACTATGCCAACTATCGCCCCAGCTACCCGACTGAAGCGATCGATCAACTGCTTTCAGAATTGGGTGAACCGTCTCAATTAATCGCAGCCGATATCGGTGCGGGAACAGGTATTTCGTCTCGGTTGTTGGCAAATTGGGGGGTGAATGTGTGGGCGATCGAACCCAACTCCGCCATGAGTGCCGCCGCAGAAGCGCATCCCAACGTCAAATATCGACAGGCATCAGCAGAACGAACTGGCTTACCCAATCAGTCAGTAGACTTGGTGACGTGTTTTCAGTCATTTCACTGGTTTGAGCCAGACACGACTCTCGCTGAGTTTCATCGGATTCTCAGGTCGTCAGGACGGCTAGCGCTGGTGTGGAATAACCGAGACTTAAACGATTTGTTGACTCAAGAGGTGGGGGAAATCATGCGGAAAGCGTCCGATAAGCATCCTGCCCTCGATCGTCCAGAGTTTTTCCCTGAGAATCCCAATTTCATCAACGTGCAGGAATTCCGTTTTTTGTCTCAACAAGCCCTTGATCAAGCAGGATTGATTGGCAATGCCAAGAGCCGATCGTACGTTCCGCAAGCAGGGGCAGCTTACGAACAATTGCTCGTTGATCTCAAGGATTTGTATGAGCGCTGGGCGGACGATCGCGGCTTTGTCTATTTGAAGTATCAAACCAAAGTTTTTTTAGCGAGTCCGCAAACCGTTTAAGGAATACTAAAAGCCGTTGGTAAGAATTTCTTACCAACGGCTCAATGAATGGGAAAGGGATTGGTTTCGTCAACCGCCCGCGATCGCGGGAATAATGCTGACTTCATCGCCATCGCTCAACGATGTGTTGATGCCATCTAAAAAGCGAATGTCTTCGCTATTGACGTAGAAATTAACGAATCGCCGCAGTTGCCCTTGTTCGTCACACAAACGGGCTTTGATGCCGGGACAGCTTTGCTCTAGAGACTCTAACAGCTCTGAAACGCTAGCGCCGTCGCAATCAAGAGTGGCTTGATCGTTCGTGAGTTTTTGCAGGGGAGTTGGAATGAGAACTTTGACAGACATAGCAGAAAAAATGAAGGATCAGGGATGAAAGAATTAAACCAAAACTTGCTGCCACTCTAGACGATCGAGGGTTTTTGACCGCTCTAAGGCCCGCTCGAAGCTGTCGAGTTTTGGCTCGATCGTAAACGGTTCGCCAACGTAGCCTTGTACTGCTTCTTGGGTCTTAAGACCATTGCCTGTAATGTAGACAACTGTGACCTCTTCGGGATCGATTTTCCCGGCTTCAACCAGCTTTTTAAGAACCGCGATCGTCGTTCCGCCTGCGGTTTCGGTAAAGATGCCTTCGGTTTCAGCTAAGAGTTTGATGCCCTCGATAATTTCGGCATCGTTGACCGAAGTGATGTTGCCGTTCGTTTTGCGGGCAATGTCGATCGCATAGACACCATCTGCCGGGTTGCCGATCGCGATCGATTTGGCGATCGTGTTGGGCTTCACGGGTGAAATAAAGTCGCGTCCTTCTTCAAAGGCTTTGGCGATCGGAGAGCAGCCTTCGGCTTGGGCACCGCTAAACCGCACGGGCTTCGCATCGACTAACCCGACCTCTACAAATTCTTGGAAGCCCTTATAAATCTTGGTAAACAGAGAACCCGACGCTAACGGCGCAACGATGTGATCGGGCAACTGCCATCCTAGTTGTTCCGCCACTTCATAGCCCAACGTCTTAGAGCCTTCTGAATAGTAGGGACGGAGGTTAATATTTACAAAGCCCCAGCCGTGGGTGTTGGCGACCTCAGAGCAAAGCCGATTCACCTGATCGTAATTGCCGTGAACAGACATCACCGTCGGATTGTAAATTAGAGTGCCCATCACCTTGCCTGCTTCGAGGTCAGAAGGAATGAACACACAGCAGTCTAGACCTGCATAAG
>JAYVFW010000475.1:0-8664 GCA_043772715.1 Phormidesmis sp.
CTTCTGTCCAACTGACGTTAATCGAGTTGTCTGAAGTTGAGAATGGCGATCAAGTCAAGCTGATTCAGTAAGACATCACCTAACTAACGAGGTAGCCAATACAACTTATGTCTCAATTTAGTAGAAAGATGTGCAGAACTTATGGAGTGACGCAAATCGCGCTGCAATTCTATGCAAAAACTGCATCTATCCAAAGAAGGATATCCTTGCTCATCAAGTTAGCAGGACACGATCGCCCCTTTCAGCCTTTGCTTGCTCAAGGTCGTGGGTTGCTGATCGATATAAGGCTTGCAGGTCAGCACCTTCTTGGGGATGTTCAGCAACCCCCGCACTAAACGATACATTAAATAAGCAAGCGCTCTCAGATTCTAAAGCGTGTTCGCGAAGGACTTTTAACACGGCGCTCAGTCGTTTGGTCGCAACATAACGAGAGGTGTTTGCCATGCCGATCGCAAAGGTTTGATCGCCCCAATAGCTAATCACATCGTCTGCCCGAAAATGAGCGCGTAGAACGGCTTCACACTGATCGATAATTTGGCTCTTGACCTGCACCTTCTGCTGAGGGTGATCTAGATTCAAAATGGCAAGGGCAAACGATCGCGTCTCTTGTTTGGCAAACTCTAATGCTCTCGCTAAATCTTGAAGCGACTGAGCGCGATCATCCGCTTCGAGAATAGCGGTGTGGTCTGAATTTTCTGAAGAAAATGAATGCTCTTGAGCGTCATCTTCAGCATCATCGGCTAATAGTGCGGGCGGCTGCATGGTATCCATAACGTGCAGTTCTTGTCTGAGCGCCTTCACCAGTTGGCAAAACGGTTGAATCTGGTTAGACTGCACCCCTGACCCTAGCAGACCTTCGATCTTTTGCGCTAACCGAGAGCCTTCGCCTGAGCCAAACATCCCGAGTGATCCAGAGAGCTTATGAGCATTTTGCTCGGCGAGCAATCGCAACCCTTGGCTGAGTTGATTGGTTTGCAGGGCAAGGCTAGCTTGCTCGATCACAGTGGTGCGCTGGCTGAGTTGATCTCGAATATCTCGCCAAATCTCATCGGCACTTGCCTCAATTTGAGCCGCAAAAGGCTGGGAAAAAGCGGACGCAAGGTTTAGTGGCATGGGTTCTTTGGCTTTTCGGAGGCGATAACCAATGCCATAAACGGTTTCGATCGGATCGCCTTTTACCCCAGCTAGTTTAATTTTATGCCGCAACCCTTTAATATGAGAGCGGATCGTTTCTTCTACGGGCGGCGTTTCTAGCGACCAGAGATGATCGATTAAAGCACTCAAACTAAAGATGCGTTGAGGGTTGCGGAGCAGCAGTTCAAGCAAGCTATATTCTTTGGGCGTTAAGCGCAGCGATTGAGCTTCACAGGTGACTTCGCAAATGCTGGGGTTGAGGTGCAGATTGTTCCAAGTTAGCAGGGGCGGCAACACAGATCCGCCTCGGCGCAGCAGCGCTCGAATTCGAGCTAATAGCTCTGGCAAATCAAACGGTTTAGCCACATAGTCATCTGCCCCTGCGTCTAACCCTTTAATTTTGTTGGGGCTGCTGTCTTGAGCGGTCAATAGCAGAATTAGCGTTTGGTTGCCCTGCGATCGTAAGCGTTGACAAAAACTAATGCCGTCCAACTGTGGAAGCAGAACATCGAGCAAAATCAAGTCGTAGCTAAACGATTCTGCGAGTTCCCAACCTTTTAACCCATCGCTGGCGAGATCTACCACATAATGCTGGTTGCTTAAGGCTTTGGCAAGGGGAGTTGCAATAAGCCGATCGTCTTCGACTAAGAGAATCCGCATGGCGTAAATGATTCTGTAGGAAGATGGGTTTACAATCAGAAATCACTGATGTAGATGTGTCTAAAAAGCAACGCAATAGGAACCGTAGCCACTAGTGTAAGGGAAATTACGGATTAAGTAAATCTTCAGGACTCACGCATTTTGACTAAAACCTCGGAGGTTTAAGCCACTCTGTCGGTCACGATACTTGATTCTTGGTTAAAACCTCCGAGGTTTGCGTAAGTCCTAATCTTGTGTTGGTGAAGTATCGGAACTCTGTCTACCCATCAGCAAATTTAGCGGTTTCATCCTTATTTAAGAACGTTGCGCTTGAGTGGATCATACGACGATTTACGGGATTCTTTACTCACTTGGTATGCTCAGGCGGGGCGTAATCTACCCTGGCGGCAAACGCGCGATCCCTACGCCGTTTGGATTTCCGAGATTATGCTTCAGCAGACGCAGGTGAAAACGGTGATTCCCTACTTCGATCGCTGGATGTCACAATTTCCCACCGTGCAGGCTCTAGCGGCAGCAGATCTGCAACAGGTTCTCAAGGCTTGGGAAGGGTTGGGATATTACGCCCGTGCCCGAAATTTGCATCAAGCCGCCCAAATCATTGTGCAGCAGCATAATGGAATTTTTCCAACTGAGATAGACGCGGTGCTGGCGCTGCCGGGAATTGGACGCACTACCGCCGGGGGCATTCTCAGCGCCGCCTTCAATCAGCCGTTAGCAATTTTGGATGGAAACGTCAAGCGGGTCTTGGCGCGGCTGATCGCGTTAGACGTTCCGATCGCCAAAGCTTTGCCAAGACTATGGCAGCTCTCTCAGGATTTAGTCGATCCCGCTCATGGGCGAGATTTTAACCAGGCGTTTATGGATTTGGGCGCGACGGTTTGCACGCCTCACAATCCCGCTTGCTTAGTTTGTCCCTGGCAAGGTCACTGTCAGGCTTACAATTTAGGAACTCAGTCTCAGATTCCGATGTCAGAACCTCGTGCCCTTGTGCCTCACAAACAGATTGGCGTTGCCGTAATCTGGAACGATCGGGGGCAAATTTTAATCGATCGCCGCAAACCAGATGGCTTGCTCGGCGGCTTGTGGGAGTTTCCAGGGGGCAAAGTCGAAGCGGGGGAGACGATCGAGGCGTGCATTCAGCGTGAGATTCAAGAAGAGCTGGGGATTGAGATTGCAGTTGGCGAGCGGTTAATCGTCGTCAATCACGCCTACACCCACTTTCGAGTCACGCTCAACGTCCATCATTGCCGTCACCTGAGTGGAGATCCCCAGACGATCGCCTGTGATGAGATTCGCTGGGTCACATTGGCAGAGCTTGATCAGTTTCCATTCCCCAAGGCGAATCTGCAAATTATCGCAGCTCTCCGTCAAAGGGAGGCGCAATAATCTCACCCTCCTTTAGAATTAAGAAATATTGCTAACGCTGAAAAAATTATGGCTGCTAACGTTGAGATTTACATCTGGAGCACTTGTCCCTACTGCATTCGTGCCAAATCTTTGCTAGACGGCAAAGGCGTTGATTACACCGAATATAATCTCGACGGAGACGAACCCGGACGCACAAAAATGTCTCAGCGGGCAAATGGCAAACGATCGGTGCCTCAAATTTTCATCAACGATCAATATATTGGCGGTTGTGACGATCTTCACGCGCTCGATCGCCAAGGAAAACTAGACCCACTGCTGCAAGCCAGCTAAGGATCGTAGATTGAATCATATCGGCTATTTGCAAAGATAATGGGCACGGCAGTGCCATGCCCGTACGCAGATTTTGGCTTTGTTTAATTTACGATCCTAAAAAGATTTAGAGCTGCCCAAGGACACTATTGTGAAATTTGCATTTATTATTGACCCGATCGATCGGCTTGACCCCACTCACGACACCAGCGTCGCCCTAATGGAAGCCGCGCAAGAGTTGGGGCACGAAGTTTGGGCAACTCAGGCAAATCGCTTGAGCGTGATCGACGGCAAAGCGTGGGCAGTGCTGGAGCAGGTGCATCTAACCCCTGTGAAGTTGGTAGACGGTCGCTGGGAGGCGATCGCGTCCTGGTTCTCTCTCGACCCGCCGACCTTTCGACCGCTCGAAGATATGGATGCGGTGTTTATGCGAACCGATCCGCCCGTCGATACGGCTTATCTTTACGCGACTTACATTCTGGACTACATCGATCCGGTTAAAACACGAGTATTGAATTCGCCGAGCGGCATTCGTGCTGCTAACGAGAAAATGTATGCGCTGCAATTTACCGAAGCGATTCCTGAAACGATCGTCAGCCAAGACAAACAAGTGATTCGGCAGTTTTTAGAGAAAAAAGGCGCGGCGGTTCTCAAACCTCTGGGCGGCAAAGCAGGAGAAGGAATTCTATTTTTAGAACCGAGCGATCGTAACTTCAACTCGCTGATTGAGATTAGTACGCTCCAAGGCAAACTGCCCGTGATGGTGCAAACTTATCTACCAGAAGCCAAAGAAGGCGATAAGCGAATTATTTTGCTGAATGGAAGCCCGATCGGAGCCGTCAATCGCATCCCCACCGGAACTGACTTTCGGGGCAATATGGCGGTGGGTGGGCGAGTCGCAGCCGTAGATATCACCGAACGAGAACACCAGATCTGCGCCCAACTTGCCCCCACCTTACAACGAGACGGATTGGTATTCGTCGGCATTGATGTGATTGGCGGCTATCTGACCGAGGTGAACGTCACTAGTCCCACTGGAATTCGTGAAGTCGATCGTCTAGGTAACGTCCGCATCGCTGATCAAGTGATTGAATGGGTTAAGCAGACCAACCAGAGCCACTGATTTTTGAGTCGCAGAAGCCTGCGATGGAATACCTTAATTAAGATGTAGGATCGTGAGTTAAATAATGTCTGTTAGTTGCAACGTCAATGGGCACAGCAGTGCCATGCCCGTACGCAAATTCTGGTCTAATTTAATTCATGATCCTTAAATTCACGATGAGCTTTTCCAAAATCAGCCGATGGTGCAGTCCAATAAATGGCAAAAGCAGAACTGGACAGGGTTAACTCAAGCAGTTTGGGAAAAGGGTCGAGTTTGGATCACTGCCTGCGGGGTAGCGGGCTGCGTAATTGCGCTGCGTCTGACTGGGCTGCTGCAACCCTGGGAGTTAGGCGCGTTAGACGAGTTTTTTCGGCTGCGTCCGCCAGAGTCAGTAGACGATCGCATCCTCATCGTCGGGCTGAGTGAAGCCGACTTGCAGCGAGTCAACTGGCCGATCTCCGACACGACGCTAACGCAGCTTCTCCAAAAAATTCGGTCAGCTCAACCCCGAGCGATCGGACTTGACTTTTATCGAGATCTGCCCGTTGGCTCAGATCAGTCAGAGTTACTCAAAACGTTTCGCGAAACTCCTCACCTGGTTGGAATCGAGCAACTCAAAGATCGCGAAAGCGATGGCGTATCTCCTCCTCCCGTGTTAGCCGAACTTGGACAAGTGGGCTTTAATAATGTCATTTTTGACCCCGATCAAAAAGTTCGGCGATCGTTTCTCTATTGGCGAAAGCAGGCAGACGGCAAGCTTTATAAAAGTTTCTCCTTAAAATTGGCGCTGGTTTATCTCAAAGCCTTTGGTATTCAAGAACAAGCTGCTGCCGAAAATTCTCGATATCTGCGGCTCGATCGAGCGGTGTTTCCCCAGTTTCAATCCAACGATGGTCTTTATGCTCAGGCAGACGATGGGGCCTATCAGATTCTGGCAAATTTTCGCGGTCCGGCGCATCACTTTCATACAGTCTCGGTGACAGACATTTTAGAGGGGCGAGTCTCAGCCGAGAAATTGCGCGATCGCATTGTCTTAATCGGCTCAACTGCAACCAGCCTCAAAGATTTTACTGCAACGCCCTACAGCAGTTCTTGGACAACCGCCTCAGAGACAATGGCAGGGGTAGAGCTACAAGCCAACTTTATCAGCCAAATTATTAGCACCACCCTAGACGGACGCACCCTGCTCAAAGTTTGGGTTGAGCCTGGAGAATGGGTTTGGATTTGGGTCTGGGCATTGGTCGGAACTCACCTGAGTTGGCAATTACGATCGCCTCGACGCTCAATGATGGCGATCGGGGTTCTGGGCTTTGGGCTGACCATCGTTTGCTATCTGGCGTTTTTAGGGGGCTGGATAGTGCCACTGGTGCCGCCGCTGGTCGCGTTATCAGTGTCGGCGATCGTGGTTATCAGCGATATCGCTCACTCAGAAGAGGAACTCAAACGATCGAAAGAATTTTTGCATCGCATCATCAATACAATTGCTGATCCCATTTTTGTGAAAGACAAAAGTCATCGTTGGATTGTCTTAAACGAAGCCTATTCAAGACTTTTAGGAAGACCGATCGAGGAATTAGTTGGTAAGTCTGATGATCAGGTGTTTTCTCAACACGAAGCCAATGTTTTTAAACAGCAAGACGAACTCGTCTTTAAACATCAAACCGAGGCCGAACACGAAGAAGAATTCACTAGCTCAAATGGAGTGACCTATCAGATTGCAACTAAGCGATCGCTGCACAAAGATGCAGCCGGAAATCTATTTTTAGTCGGCGTTATTCGAGATATTACTCAACGTAAAACGATTGAAGAAGAGTTGCGACGCACTACAACGGAGTTATTACGATCGAATGCAGAGTTGCGCGTGTCTCAAGATCGCCTCAATCATCTGGCAAACCACGATGCCCTAACTGGGCTGCCCAACCGCATCCTGCTTTATGAGCGTCTGATTGAATGTCTAGAGTGGGCAACCCTCAACACTCAAATGGTGGCACTAATGTTCCTAGATCTAGACGGATTTAAGAAAATTAATGACACGCTGGGGCACGGAGTTGGAGATGTGGTTTTGCAAGCAGTGGCGAAGCGGCTCAATGGCTGTTTAAGAACGAGTGACCTGGTAGCTCGGTTCGGCGGAGACGAGTTTGTGATTATTTTACCTGCGGTTCCAAACGTGCAGGATGTGATGCGAGTTGCTGAAAAGATTTTGATCACGCTCTCTCAAGCATTTGCCATTTCAAACCAAACAATCTTTGTGACTACGAGCATCGGAATTAGTATTTTCCCCACCGATGGTGAAGACGCTGATTCGCTAATTCAGCAAGCAGACGAGGCGATGTATCAGGCAAAAGAGTTAGGCAAAAATCAATACAGATTTGCGTCAACCGTTAGCGAATTATGACCGTTGACGCAAATCATTTTTAAGCTGCCGTTCGAGTTAGCAGCACCGGGCAGTTGGCATAGACCCGCACATAGTCAGAAAGAGATGTGCCTAATAAGCGATCGAGATCAGGCAAACCCTTGGCGATCGAGGGGCGACGATCGGGCGAACCCAGCATCAGCAAATCTGCTTTGGTGTCTTCTGCAACGCGGCAGAGCACTTTTCCAGCTTTTCCTGAAGCCAAAATAGAGCGATAGGCAACCCCAGCTTTTTTCGCTTCAGAAGCTGCTGCCGCCAAGCTCGGCTCTTTTTCTGCGTCGGCTCCTGTTTTCTCACCTCCTTTAGTGTCAGAGTCAGCGTGTACCAGGGTTAACTGTCCTCCTTTGATGTCGCGAGCCAGCGACAATGCCAGCTTTAGAGATTGCTTAGAGGCAGCAGAACTGTCGATCGCCACCATGATCCGATTAATCTTACGGACATAAATTTCATCTTTGACCAGCAGCATCGGACTCGATGACAACTGAAAAACATATTGGCTGACCGAGTTTTCTAAAATCGAGACTAGCCGCTTTAAGCCACGAGAACCCATGATAATCAGGTCGGTGTTGAGTTCTTCGGCAACCTTGCAAACCACATCTTTGGGTTCTCCCTGACGCAAGACAGCAGCGACGTGATTAGAGTCTAAATTGAGAGACTGAATTGCCTTTGCCAGCACTCTGCCGCCCTCTTCCCACTTTTCAGCCATTACATCCGCAGAAACCTGAGCCGGAACGACGTGCAGCACCGTCACAAACGCCCGCTGAATGGCTGGAATTTCCAGCAGTGCCTTCATCATCGCTTCAGCTTGTCCAGTTCCAGAGTCAGCTAGTAAAATTTTTTCGATCATGAGTTTGCCTCTCCAATTAATCGCCTCTGATCGTATTTAAGATCGTGGGCTTGACCCATTTTGCAAAACGTTGCAATGGTTCACAATTGGCAGCTCAATGGCAACAGGCGTAAAATACGATCGGTGATTTTTAAAAGGGTGGGTGACGTGTCACAACCGCAACTATCGACCACTAATATTATTCAGCCTGAGCTGCAAGTTGCTGCGATCGATTGGTTTGACTATCCAGTGAGAGCATTTCCGCACCACACTGACTATGCAGGGGTAGTGTGGCACGGCACGTTTTTAACCTGGCTAGAAGAGGCGCGGGTTGAATGTCTGCGATCGATGGGCGTTGACTTTGCCGAACTGGTGGCTCTGGGCTGTAACTTGCCCGTTGTAGAGTTATCAGTTCGCTATCATCAAGCCCTTCAGATGGGGACGGATGCGATCGTCAAAACTCGCATCGCCGATATGGAGGGCGTTCGGATTAACTGCGACTCTCAAATTCAGTCTTTAGAGGGTGACATTCTGTATGTAACGGCACGAGTAACGCTGGTTGCGGTTGATTTGGCAAAAGGCAAAATTATGCGCCAATTGCCGTCGGCGGTGAGAGATGCACTGGTGAGAAATTCTTGAGAACGATCGCCAGAGGACAGGCTATGCCCCTTCCCCACGCCTTTCGTACGGACATGGCACTGCCGTGCTCATTGCCCTTGCAAATAACCGATATTATTTAATAGACCTCCTGTATGAATAAAATTCTCGATATAAACTCTCTCAGATCTCGCTCCGTTTAGGTCGGCTTGTGCCCCCTAAATCCCCCATTCTGGGGGACTTTGAAACCGCAAG
>JAYVFW010000476.1:0-28204 GCA_043772715.1 Phormidesmis sp.
CGATCGTGAAAAAGCGGCGGTCGTTCCCGTGGTTAAAGATCTGATGAGCTTGGGCTTCAACGTCGTCGCCACCGAAGGCACCCGCAAAGTTCTAATTGAGAACGGTTTGGAAGTCGATTTAGTGCTAAAACTTCACGAGGGTAGACCTCACGTACTCGATTCGATCAAAAATGAGAAAATTCAACTCATTATTAATACGCCGACGGGCAAAGAAGCGTTGACCGACGATCGCCTGATTCGTCGCACCGCTTTGAGCTACAAGATTCCGATCATCACCACGATCGCGGGGGCAAAAGCCACGGCGGCAGCCATTCGGTCGTTACAATCGCAGCCGCTGACGGTGCGATCGCTGCAAGAATATCTTCAATAGCACTGTAGCAGAGCGTCTTTTATCATTCATGCCGAAGGGCGCTCTGACCGCTGTAGAGTTAAATTTAGGTTTCTTCTTTTTGTTTTCCTATTTGTTTTGTGTTATGGAAGTTACACTAAAACTACAGTCTTCTACCAGCAGACAGATGTGACTTTCTGCCTAGGCAGAGTATTCCTGTAAAATGTGTCGCTCAAACTGAGCAGACCTTTAAAGCCCATAAAACAACGCCAAAAAATTTAATCGCTCCTTGAGAACTCACGATCGACTTTTACCCCGTTCTGATATCTGTAAGATTCTGTTTCAAAAGATGCATTCGTAAAATTGGTTTCTGGGTAGGCTACCGATACACTGAAGAGTTCAGGCAAACCAGCCGCTCTCGATCTCTAAACCTCAAAGTAAAGGAATATCTCTCAGGATCTTTACTTTTGTTAACAAACTCAGACATAATCTTAATAAAGCTCTATACAACACTGACCTCAACCGAGAGGCACTTCATCAGCCCTTGCAAGAGATAAACCTAAACGCTGCTACCTGGAAGAATCCGTTCCTAACTTGCATCTAAATTTGAGGTCTCTGACGCTCTGAAATCGCTCAATGACGCTTCCCTGCACCTGCCTGTTAGGGGTGCGATCGTTCTCAGATTGTTCACGAATACTTATAATCCGTTATTTCTATCCCATCCAGTGTTATGAAGACAGCCCAGACTCCCACTGATTCCGTTCGTGCTTACCTGCGTGAAATTGGTCGTGTTCCCCTTCTCTCCCATGAGCAAGAAATTCTCTACGGCAAGCAGGTTCAGCGACTCTCGTTGATCAACCACGTTAAAGAAGAGATGGCGCTCACGTTGGGTCGCGAACCAAACCTATCGGAATGGTTGCAGCAAATCGAGTTGTCTGAAGCCGAAATGCAGCAGACCGTTTCAGAGGGCGAAATTGCCAAGCGTCGCATGGTAGAAGCAAACCTGCGGCTCGTCGTTTCGGTTGCCAAAAAATATACTAAGCGCAACGTAGACCTGATGGATCTGATTCAGGAAGGCACGATCGGGATGCAGCGCGGCGTTGAAAAGTTTGATCCCACCAAAGGCTATCGCTTTTCAACCTACGCCTACTGGTGGATTCGGCAGGCGATCACCCGCGCGATCGCCGAAAAAGGTCGCACGATTCGTCTTCCGATCCACATCACCGAAAAGCTCAACAAAATTAAGAAAGCTCAACGAGCGCTGACTCAAAAACTAGGACGGTCTGCCACCGCAGCAGAACTCGCGATCGAACTCGAATTGACTCCTCGACAGGTTCGCGAATATCTAGAGCGGGCGCGTTCTCCGCTCTCGTTAGACTTGCGCGTTGGCGACAATCAAGACACCGAACTGGGTGAGCTTCTAGAAGACACCGGGCCTTCTCCAGAAGATTTTGCTGCCCAAACTGCGCTTCGCAATGACCTTGAGGCGCTGATGGCAGATCTGACTCAGCAGCAGCGAGAAGTGTTGGCACTGCGCTTTGGGCTAGAAGACGGCAAAGCCTTGACTCTAGCGAAAATTGGTGACCTGCTTAACATCAGCCGTGAGCGAGTTCGTCAAATTGAACGCGAAGCGCTCACTAAACTGCGGAAGCGCAAAGGCGATATGGGAGAATATCTAGCAAGTTAGCCGTAGCATCCCCCCCTGTTTCGGTTCGGTTCCACCTACTTACATTGCCCGTTTCTATTGTTAAAGTAGGTTTAGCAAAAGTTGATTCCGTCCTCTGACTGAGGTTGATAAACGTGAACGATACATCCAATCAAGTTCCAGAATTCATTAAAAGCGGCGAGTCTGGCTTGCTGTGGCAATACGTCCAGTCTCTTAGCCCCGAAACGATCGCTCAACTTTCAAAGCCGTCTTCTGCTGATGTGTTTCAAGTCGTGGACCGCAACATCATTGGCTTACTGGGTGGTCTGCCTTCTGATCATTTCGATGTCGCCATCACCACGAGCCGTGAGCATTTAGGTCGGCTCTTGGCATCTGCAATGATGAGCGGTTATTTTCTCCGCAACGCCGAACAGCGCATGACGTTTGAGAAAGCCTTTCAAGTCACTGAATCTAGCGCGTCTGGCGAGCAGTAATGAGTTGCGCCTAATACTGACCCCTAACGCCCCCATTTTGGGGTTCTCAATGTGAGATCTGATCGAATAGCGGCAGATCGCCCCGACGATTTGCCGTCTTTTGCTGTTTTAGAGTTATCACCGTCAAAAGCAAGCATGACGATCTGTAAAACAACGTCAGTTCGACGAGTTTTTTCGCTGCGTTGTCAGCGGCTTCTGCCCCCTAAATCCCCCATTCTGGGGGACTTTGAACCAGAAATTTTGGGTGATAAGATTGGGGAATCTAGGGAGCGCTTCCGAGTTCACAACCGAAACGAACCGCTTCTGGCGAACTGACATTTATTTAAGAAGTCATCGCGGCGGCATCCGATCTCTGCCCCAACTGAAGCGCATAGAGATTTGCGTAGATACCCTGTTGGGCAATGAGTTCAGCGTGAGTGCCGTGTTCTACAACCTCGCCTTGCTGAACCACCAGCACCTGATCGGCTTGAGTCACGGTGCTGAGACGGTGAGCAATCACAAAACTAGTGCGCCCTTTCAAGAGTCGAGCGATCGCAGATTGCACTAGGGCTTCTGTGCGTGTGTCAATGCTGCTAGTAGCTTCATCAAGAATCAGAATCCGGGGATTAATCAACACGGCACGGGCGATGCTAATCAGTTGCCGCTGACCTTGGCTAAGAGTCGCACCTCGTTCACCCAAGAGTGTTGCATAACCCTGAGGAAGCGTGGTAATGAACTCGTGTACGTTTGCTACTTGAGCCGCCGCTTCAATTTCAGCTTGGCTAGCTTGGGGATTGCCAAACGCAATGTTTTCGGCAACACTACCGCTAAATAAAACGGTGTCTTGCAAAACGATGCCAATCTGACGACGCAGACTAGCTTGAGTCACCTTGCGGATGTCTAGCCCATCGATTTTAACGGCTCCTCCGGTCACATCATAAAAGCGCAAAATCAGGTTAATGATCGTGCTTTTTCCGGCTCCGGTAGGTCCGACGAGAGCAATCATCTGTCCCGGCTTGGCGTGGAGGGACACACTATTTAAAACGCGCTGGTTAGCTCTGTATCCAAACGTTACAGACTCAAAGGTGACTTCTCCCCGCATGGGTGGCATCTCGATCGCGTCGATCGCGTCTTGAAGCTGCGATGGCTCATCTAGAAGTAAGAAAATTCGCTCTAACCCGGCAAATGCAGACTGAGCTTGTGTATAGAACTGACTTAGAATCTGAATGGGTCGAAAAAACTGCTGAACATAGAGCAAAAATGCCGTCACAACGCCGACTGTAGCGGCTCCGGTGACAGCAAGATAGCCGCCATAAGCTAACACACCCGCAGTTGCTAGCGTGTTGAGAAAATCGATCGAAGGCAGAAACGCTGCGGTGATGGCAACTGCTTGAATATTTGCATCACGATTGGCAGCATTGAGATGTTCAAATTCTTCAATGTTGAGAGAAACGCGATTAAATGCCTGAGCTTCTCGAACGCTGCCAATATCTTCTTCTAGCTTAGTAGACAGATCTCCGATCGTTTGTCGCGTCACTCGAAATCGCTTTCTTGCCCAGCGTGCAAACAGTCCAGTTGTAAAAATCATCAACGGCACAACTAAATTGCTTAATAGTCCCAGTTGCAGATTAATAAACAGCATGGCAATCACAATGCCAACCAAACTAAACAAGTTGCCTAACATCTGAGCGATCGTTTGCCCAAATGCTTGATTAACGGTGCTGACATCATTGAGCAAACGGCTCATTAAATCTCCGGCTTCACTCTGATCAAAGAAGCTCAACGGTAAACTTTGAATTTTGACAAAAATATCTTGCCGCAGTTGAGCCAGCAATCGCTGCATAATCCAACCAACCCGCAAAATCTGACCTCGAATCGCCTGCACACCCAGCAAATAGATCAGCGCCAAAACGCCCAGCATCAGCAGAAGTCCGTTGAGGTTGCCTGGAATGATTAAATGGTCGATCGACCAGCCGATTAAAAACGGTCCGATCGCTTGGGTGGCTGCCCCGATCGAGATTAACCCCAGAGCGATCGGAATCTCTTTGCGATAAGGTTGCAAATATTGCAAAAAGCGTTTCAGCGTTGAGCGTGGTCGATGTGCTTTTTCGGTAGGTGCGGCAATAGAGCCTCGCATGGGTTCTCCTCGATCGGGCGTTTGTTTCTCTAAGGATAATTGCGATTATGCCAGAAAAGCCGCTTTCTAATGGAGAGATCGGAGGCTCAACGCTTGTCAGTTCGACGAGTTTTTTTGCTGCGTTGTGAGCGGATTTTGCCTCCTAAATCCCTCATTCTGGGGGACTTTGAGCCGGAAATTTTGGCTTGAACTTCCCCAAAATGGCGGGATTTAGGTAGCCTCCCGCGTTAACTTAGAAAGCTGCTGCCAGTGACGCTGCCTGCCCGCACGCCTGCCAAAGACGCGAGTTTTTCGGTGCCTGCCTTAATCAACGCATTGTTACCATCTTGCACGATCGTCAGGTCGTTATAGCCTAACCCAGCCGTCAGGTTAAATCGGGTCGAGCCAGCGCTGTAGTTATAGATGGTGTCGTTGCCATTACCGCGTGCCAGGGCGATCGTATCCTGACCAAACGCCAGGTAGATCGTATCGTTACCGGAACCACCATCGATTAGATTGGTACCAAACCCAGCAAAAATCGTGTCGTTGCCCGCTCCACCCAAGATCGTATTATTGCCGCCCAGGTCATAGATGCGATCGTTGCCGCTGCCACCATCCATGTAGTCGTTTCCTAAACCGCCGTAGATTTGGTCATTGCCAGCTTCCCCTAAAAGAATGTCGTTGCCACCCAGCCCAAACAGGTTGTCATTACCCGCGCGTCCGTAAATGGTGTCATCGCCGAAAGAACCCAAGAGATTATTGTTGCCTCCGTTGCCCTGAATGAGATTAGCGGGATTGACCGCGATCGTCACAACATCAGTGTCGATCTGAGGAGTGCCCAGACCGCTATTGCCCAAGTCATGGGTCGTCATAGTCAGTGTTGCAGAGCCAGCCACCACAGAGAGAGTAGTTGGAGTAAAGCGCAGCTCACTGAGGGCACTGTTGAGGGTGTCGAGAGTCCCTTTGATGGTGATCGAAGCCGTGCCGTTGCTGCCCTCTAAAACGGTCAACTGGTTCGTATTCTTCAACGTCAAGAACCCACTCGTCACTGATAGTTTGACCTGTTCCAAACCATTGTTGGCATCCACATCGCTGACCGCGATCGCATTGCCATTCGCCGCAGAGAACACCAAAGAAGACCCTTGAGTTGTGGTCTGACTTCCGGGCACCGTGTTGACAGGCGCTTCATTCACATTGTTGATTGCGATCGTCAGTGTCCGATCGAAACTCAATCCGCCCTGATCAGTCGTGCGAACTTGAATCGTATAAGCAGATTTAGTTTCAAAGTCGGGGGATGTGTGGATTTGCAGTTGATCACCGCTGATGCTGAAAGCGTTGTTGTCAGGGTTGCTACCCGCTACAAAACTGTAGGTGAATAAGCTACCGGGATCAACATCGGTGGTAGTAAAGGTGCCAATGACCGTGTTAGCCGGAACATTTTCATCAACACTAGTGGCGCTGAGTGCCAGCGCAGTCGGGGCACTGTTAAATCTGAACCGTGCGATCGACGGATCATGATCACTAATCTGATCGACAAACTCTGAGTTAATGTGAACAACATCAAACCCATTGAGTTGATTGAACAGATGACTACTCACCAAAATTTGATCTAGCGTTTGAGCATTACCTTGAAAGTTGTAGGTATAGCGTTCATTCTCAGGAAGGGTTTCGATCAGAGTCTTTAGACCCGCGCTCTCAGCCAAGTTGACTGGGTTAGAAAACTCAAAGTCGTTTAAGTCTCCAGCAACCACAATGTTGGCATTAGCGTCTGCCGCCAAAATGGATTGAACAAACGTCTTGACGATCGTAGCTTGCTGATTGCGCTGCACTTCGCTGCTGAGAATCGGAGGTTGAGACGGCCCAAATAAAGGTTGATCGCCTCCCTTAGAGTTGAAGTGATTGGCAATCACAAACACGGTTTGTCCGTTGAAAACAAACTCACCTGCTAAAGGTTTGCGGCTGCTGTTGAACGCGAGATTGGTGGGGTCAATTCGTCCGGGGCTGGCAGAAAGCTCAGGCGTGCCGTTGACGTTGTTGACCGTTATGCTGGAGGTAGAAGTGCCACCCGGACGATCGACAAAACTAACCCGATCGGGGTTAAACAAAAACCCAACGCGAATGTTACCACCCGGTTCGCCCCCGTCTTGATCATCGACTGGATTGATCTGCCGATATTGGTAAGTCGGTCCACCTGCTGCCGCGATCGCATTAATCAAGGTCTGATAAGTTTGACTAGCATCGACGATCACATCATTGGTCGCGCCATTGTTGTCTTGAACTTCCTCAATGTTGATAATGTCAGGAGACTTGAGGTTAGTGACGATCGCACTCGCTAGCGCATTAAACTTAGTAGCACCATCGCCCGGATCAAGGTTCTCAACGTTGAAGGTCGCGATCGTTAAATCACTGACTCCTGCGGTTAGAGCTGTAACTTCCCGCGTTAAAGAACTAGGCGTGATCATCGTTGGGGCAGTTGTTGGCAGAATTTCAAAGTTGTTAAAGCTATAGTCCACCACACCGACGATCGTGCTTAGTTGAGCGCCCACATCCACGGCGGGAACTTTGGCACTACCCAACAATGTGTCATCAATTTGAATGCGTTCTGGGTTAAAGTTAGTGGCACTGATCAATCTGCCTCCGCGTGCAGTGCGCCCAGTGGCGTTGGCTCCGTTGTCTGCCAGCACCCAAACTTCGCCAAAATCGTTGGTTGGGCTGGTAACAAACGGGTTGTTGATTTGCACCCGCATTCCTTCTAGACTTTCGTAGAAGTCAATGCCATCGGTGGCTGGGTCGAAAACTCCACTCGTTTCAACGTTGCCTGTCGCATCGTCTTCGATCACGATCGTGGGAATGGCTCGTCCGCCCACGCCTAAAATCGTTGGGGCAGGTAAGGCGTTGCCGCTTGAGAGAATGGAAATCGTCGGGCTAGAAATCTGGGTTGTGGTGAGATTGGCGCTTGTTGCACCTCCCGGACGAAACTCAGTTACTCTGCCACTCACCTGCACGGCATCACCCGTCCGCACGACAGGCGCAGAAGACGTAAAGACAAAAATCCCTTCAGAGGTGGCATCACTGCTGTCAGGGTGGGGATCTTCTAGGTAAAACCCATTTGATCGCAGCGCGGTCACAACTCCCGAAATGCCCATCACGGTCTGTCCTTCGTAGGGCGATCGATGGGCAGATCCCTGAATGTCGCTAATCCGCACCGGAGGCGTAACTTCAAAGAGCGCCAAGGTCTTACTGACTTCATTAGCGGTTGCGAGTAGCGGCTTACCCGTCGGACTGTCAGCAGCCGAGATGAACGTCAACCCTTCGGGTGCGACATCTTCAGGCGTGTTAACGTATTGCACAAGAACGGGCTTGTTGGGGTTAGTTACCTCATAGACAACAACATCTCCAACCCGCTCTAGCCCAATAAACGCATAGGTGCGATTGTTGATTACCCCAATCACAACCCCTTCTGGTTCGGGTCCTTTGTTGTCGCTGCGAGTATCAAACGTAGCGGCGGTGCCGTCAGAATTGAATAGAGTGGGCGTTTGGGCTGCGGTAATTTGCTCTAGCTGGTCACCACTGTCAAACACTTGATTGCCGTTGGCATCCCAAATTGAGAACGATCGCGCGCCAAACGCTTCCAATCGATCTAAGTCACCGTCTCCATCTTTGTCGCTCGTAGCTTTAGAAACAGTTAACCGCCCCAGGTTCGCATTGTTCTGCAAAGTTGCAGCATCCGGGAAACGGGTGGGATCTAGCGTCGCAGCACCGATTCGCACTTCTTCGCTGAAACCTGTGTAGTCGCGGGCATCGCCTTCATTGGCAGTGATGTAGTAGGTTTGCCCATTGGCGGTGAAACTGGCGATCGCATCGGGTTGATATAGCCCAAACACAGGCTGCGGACGAATATTAATGCCGCCATCGCGATCGCTGGCATCCAATCCGTTTCCAACTTGGCTATGGTCTTTGACTCCTAGTGGCAGAATGTTGGTGATTGTGGCACTGGCGATATCTAGAACGGCGATCGCGTTATTTTCTTGCAGCGTCACCCGGGCGGTCAGACCATCAGCAGAAATCGCGATATATTCCGGCTCGACATCTTGAGCAACCGTTGACCCCGGTCCCGTAATTCTGACCCCTGCTGCCTTGAGCGCATCGGTCTGACTGTTGAAGCTGGTAAACGTAGCATTCTTGACAGTAGCATTGGCAACGCCACCTGCTAAATCAATGACGCTGACCGAGCCTTCTGGATCAAACGAAGCGGCTTGACCGTAGCTATTCGGTTCGCCTTCATTGGCAACCAAAACCTTTGTGCCGTCTAGGGTGAAGGTCAGCATATCGGGCAAGAAACCCACCGCAACCGAGTTTAAGAATGCACCATCGGCGGCGTTATAGAAACTGACTTGTCCCGTTTGTTGGGCGTTGGTGGTCGCGTTCTGCACAGCATAAGCGACGGCAACAATCCCATTTTTGACCGCAACACTGTTGGGAATGATATTTGTGCCTGTGGGCGGCGTAAAGCCTGGAGTCAGTGAGCCAGCTAAGGTCAGTGCCCCTGTGCTGCTGACGCTGAGGATTTCGATGGTGCTACCTGCCACCGTGAAAAAGCGATCGCTGCCCGGATCAAATGCCGGAATTTCTGCCCCATTTGCGCTGGCAAACCCACCCACTTTCTGCAAGAAACCGAAGTCATTATCGGCGATCGCGATGCTTTGTGCGGCAGTACCGCCCAGCGTAATTCCTGCGGATGGGTTGCTCAGGGTCAAAAGTGCAGTTTCGGTGCCTTCTACGATCGCGTCGTCTGCCACGATGAAGGTCACAGATCCCGCAGTTGCCCCGTTGAGAATTGTAATAGTACCTGAATTAAGCGTGTAATCACCTGCTGTAATGCCCGTTCCAGTCGCGCTCAGATTCACCGTCTGATCACCACTAACTGCGCTGGCAGCGATCGCTGTCACGGTGATCAACGTCTTTCCAGCCTCTGAGCCTGTAACTGCACTGACTGACAGGTTAACGGCTGGCAACGCACCCCCACTAGAAAGAGTCAAATCTGTCGAGTTAAGCGCCCCAGTCGTTGCGTCAACCGCTACCCAGTTGTTCTGGTTGAGAATCTGAGTCTTAAAATCGGCACTGGATAACCCACTCCGGGCACCGTTATATTGAGCATTTGCAACGATGCCAGCACTAGTAATATTCAAAGCGGTCGTACCCAGCGTTAAAGCACCTGCACCTGACGCAGCATCGGGCAGGTAAGAAGCGTTGGTGCTGTTCAGGTTAGCGGTGCCGCTAGAGATGAAACCACCCGTTGAGGCAACATTAATGCCAAACAGCAAGGAACCGCCGTTGTTGGCGTTCCAAGTCGTTTGAGTTGCCGACGACGTGAAGGGAGAACTGGTAGAAACGGTGCCGTCGCTTCTTTGGTAAACAAAAATCTGATCACCACTGCCAGAAATGCTATTGAGCGCACCATTGACCGAGCCATCATCTGAGGTCGGCGCGGTTGGGCTGTTGGGGAAGGAAAGCACCACGATCGTCCCCGCCGATATAGTCGTGGTGGCTGTCCAAGCGGCAAAATTTTCACTACCGCGCCAGCTACCCGGTGTATCGGGCTGTTGATAAGACGCATCTGTGAAGCCAAGCATGGTGCCTGCCTCTAAATCTTTGAAAGTGACAAAGGCTAGACCATCAGGAGCGCCCGATCGAAACCCGATGATCGCGATATCGCCAGAAATGAGAGTAGTTGCCATAAATAACAAACCGTTGGGTGAATTGACCAAGATGCAGGTGTGAAAAATAACCCTCAATCAGTTCTGAGGAAAATTGAGGTATTTTGAAGCAAGTTTGAAGTCATTAATGCTTCAGATAAAAGCCGAGAACGCTTCACTGCGTCTAGACTTTTGGTTAATATTAAAACCTAGGAGTTATGACCACGCTTTACTCATGCTTCAAGAAGTCGATTGTATTTGCACCTACGTGATTCTACTAACAAGTTAAACCTGCCTTGAATCAAACCTGTGTAGCCTGGGAGACATCAAAAATCAAGATTGTGTAAAGCAATACTTTCTTTGCTTAGGGTGGGGCTAAACAGCAAAACTATAATAGGTTTACCAAGAGCCTCGTTGAGCGCGTAAAATCTTGATGTCGTTGCTCAAGCAAAGTCCATGCGCGTCTCTCAAATTCGAGACTTCTTGATCGTGATTCTGCTGGCTGGCAGTTTTCTCAATGCCAAACCTCTGCTGGCAGTTACCTCGGTTCAGTACCGGGAGCGCGGCATTCAATATCGAGATCAAGGGCGATTTGAGGAAGCGATCGCCGCATTTCAAAAAGCGGTTGAGCTTGAGCCGAGCAATACTAAAGGTCGCGTCAGTTTAGGATGGACATTGCATTTAGCAAAGCAAGACCGATTGGCGACAGAGACTCTAGAACAGGCAATACCACTTAGCCCTTTTGAGGTGGAGATCTTCAACGCATTGGGGATCGTCTATCTAGTCAACGATCGCTTGACAGACGCGGTAATGGTACACACTTGGGCAACCCTACTTGCGCCAGAGAATGAGATCGCTCACTACAATCTCAGTTTGGCGTTTTGGCGATTAGCTGCCTACGATTCGGCGATCGCGTCTGCAAAGTGGGCAGCCAAACTAGAGCCGAATAATCCTCATCCTTGGGTGGCACTGGCGATCGCATACTGGAACAACAAAGAACAATTGCTGGCTAAACAGGCTTATCAGCAGGCGATCGCGCAGGATGGTAGATATCGCGATCGGGCTTTTTTAGATAACCTGGACGAAGCGGGATTCAGTTCGAGTCAAATTGAAGTATCTGGGCAAGTTCTTGAAGCGTTGTAGTGGGGCGATCGCATCTAGAGTTTATCTTTGGCGATCGGGTCTGATGAGCTAACGTTCCTGCTGAGCGGCTGCAAGTAACCTCTGCGACCCAACTAAGATCTCCCAGCAGTCCACTCCAGCAGGGTTGTTATACGGCACGGCAGAAATAACTTCAAGCTATCTCCTAAAAACTCAAACATAATTTTGCTTTCTACGTACTGCATCGGCTTCTAATGCCCCGCCACGATAAGCCCAATCTGGTACGGTAGGACTTGAATCCCTCAAATCGTATAATTGCTCAATGAGTACATCGAATTTTGGTGCTAGCTCCTGTCGTGTTACCTCATTGTCTAAAGAACTAATTCTTAGCATTTTTATCCTTTTATACAACCGCTCAAACTCATTACTTGCTTTGAAGTGAGATTTTGCGCGGTCTGATGGATTTAAGAAGGTAGACACGGCTGCCAGTATCGAGGCAATGATTGACAGTATGCCTGCAATTAAACTGCTATTGCTAAAACTCGATAAAGCAGAAGCACCTGCCAATGCAGCAATAATAGTATTTGGTATTCCTAAGTATAAATGCACATTTCCCCAAACAATAGCAGTGTCACAATGTGCCTTTGTTAAAGTCAGCACATAAAGCTCATTCTCTTCGACCTCTTTCAAAATAAGAGCTTTGTGATCCATGCTTTTAGTTTCGATTCTGGTTAGACAATTTTGAAATACTGTCTTCACTAATAGATTAGCCGTATAACGGCAAAACGTAGCGGCGGCAGATCGCCTCAAACTCAGCACCGAAGGCTTTCGCCCGTCCGCTGCCGTGACGTGTTAGGCAAACTCACATTCTCCAGTCTTGTTTCAGGCAGCACTTCTTGTATTTTTTGCCGCTCCCGCATGGACATTTTTCATTGCGCCCTATTTTCTTCGATTGTCTAGTTGCAGAGGCAAAATTAATCTTATTTTTTCCTTTAAGGTTCTGGGGCTTGGGCAAATCTTGCACTAATTCATCCATTTCATTAGACTGAACCCAGTCATATTCTTTATTTACACCAAATCTTAGCCTCGGAACTTTTTGCCCAATACAAATTCCAAACCATGAGCTTGCTTTTTGTGTGTACTTTCTTTGTTCACAGTGACTTTCTAAACGAGGTTTGGATATAGATTCATGATCATCGTTGCAATGAATAGTCAAACCTGATTCCCCCTCGCTCATTGCAAGAGTTAGATCATGGCGCTGACCATCCTTTCTGCCTCGCTTAATTAATTCAGAAATACCATCATTTATCATTTCAATGGTATCGCCGCTCAATGAGAGCAATGTAAATCCAAGACTAATTATTGCAGAGTGCTCAAGCTTATCTATATCTCTTATTATTTGATCGAATACCGTCCCTTTGTATTTTGTTAAAATTCCTTCTGGAGTAGCTGAGCCTGGAGCGCCATCTCGTCTTGTTAGCATCGCAAGATCAAGATCAATGCATATATCATCCGCAAGCATCAGCATTGTATATTCATCATCTACCCACAGATTATTCTTCAAATGGTAAGAAAGAATGGTTAGCTCATGAGCAGAGTGGACTTTTTCACCGTAAGATACCCGCCTATTTACATAACTCAAGAAATGCAAGGGCGACTGCAACATTTCTGTCATTACATCAAGCAAAAAAACATCCATTACAAATGGAGATTTTATGTTTTTAGTTTCCTGAAATGTTAAAAATTGCCTTACTTGGAACGAAAGAGCTGGATAGTGCTCAGAAACTACACAAAAAAGATAAATTTCCCTATACTCTCGATTAATAGTTAGCTCATTTCCACTCTTATCAATAAGCTTATATTTTTTCTCGTTTAACAGCTTGGCGCACAAAAAAGCTTGATCGTAAGCATCCTGAATTGCTTTCTTAAAATCAGACTGTAAGCTGTTATCGTTACCTTTACGTGAAGCAATAGTCAGCTTCTTTGACTTCGCCTGTAAAATTATTGCTCTGTCGGCAAAAATGACCAGTACATCAATTTCACCAGCCTTGTGTTTAGAATCGTAGATATCAATATTCAAAAATACGCGATCATCGCCAAATACAAGCTTCAATCTCTCAGCAGAGAAGTTTTCAGTAAATTCACCTCTATGCTGCATTGCCATAGAACGATAGGCTGCATCATCGTTAAACCAGAAAAACGGTGTTTCATATAATGCCTGTGTCAAACTATAAGTTTGAAATAGTAAATATTCATCCTCTGAAAGCTGATTAATTGGATAGGCATTTTTGGGGTTAAAGTCATCTAAAGAATTGAATTCATCCATGCCAATGGATGATACGAATGACTCGATGACCAGTCTTACAGTACCAATTTCAATATTTGAGATATCACCAACTTCTTTAGCCGTAAACTTAAATGCTGGAAGAACAGTCCATTCGTCTGAATTTTCATCAGAGAGTCCTTGGAGTACATTATTAGCTTTATTGTTTTGTAGCGACTGTATTGACATCACAACATCAATAAGTTGCTGAGTAGAAAACCCCTTATTCTTCAAGAACCAATCATTATCTTTTTCGTATTTTATCTTTGAAAGGTCTCTGTATTGAAAATGATGGGCACTCTCTCCGCCGTAAAAAATAGGTTCCCTCAAGACTAAGCCATCTCTAAACGGATTGAAATTCTGATCGCCAACTTTATTTGGATCAAATATGTATTCTAGTGGCATCATAGACTGATGGATTTCTTTCAGCAAAGAATCAGTCTTATCAATGTATCTTTGCCTTACTTCAGGCAATGGCAAGTCGATATTTAGTTGTTTTTTGCAAGCAAGTCCTATAAGAGTTGATATTTCAGTTCTCACGCACATATCTCTCGAAGACTGCTGAAGCATGTCCTCTGGAGTTAATGTATCAACATATTGAATTAGGTTGTTCTTATAGCAAAGGTACGCAATTACATGAACGTATCCTGGAGAAGCGCATATTTCAGCTAACTCCGAAAAAATCTCGGATTCTTTTCTAACTGTCTCCCTCACAAATACTCACTCCAATACTACGATTTTCGAGCGCATAACTTCTTTTTAGAGAGAAATTTTCCGCATATTACGCCAAAATGGGTGAATAGGCAGATGGTTTCTGCATAACACCCCAAAGCAGGTAGATAGGCGGAATCTTTCTGCATAATACGCTCATGTGGATGGATAGGCGGATTCTTTCCGAACATTTTCAGATTGAGTCCGGCTGTCAACGCACAGGTTCCCTAGACCGGAGATGTTCTCCCTAGCTTTGCCCGTTCTTTGATTGCTACACTCGATTTTTGACGCGATCGCCCTAAACACCACAGTAGCTAGACAGTGTTTTCCTCAACTTGAGCAGCTTACATTTGCGAGATTCTGACTTACGATCGTCCAGCAGTCCGAATGAGGAGTCTTAATGTCTTCGGGTCAATTTGAGTATCGCATTCCAGCAAATTCTGCTGAAGTGCAGCAGTTTGGACAGGTTTTGGCGCAATGCTTTAACAGCCCGCCCACTGAGGAGTCGGTCTACCTCGATCGAATCGGCAGCGAGAACATTCGCATTCTCTGCGATCGCGGGCGAGTCATTGGCGGGTTGGGGCTGCTGCAAATGGGGCAGTGGTACGGTGGAGCGTGTGTGCCAATGGTTGGCATTGCGGCAGTAGGGATTGCGCCCGACTATCGAGGCAAAGGGGCAGCGATCGCCCTGATGCAAAACGTGCTGCAAGAACTTCACGCTCAAGGAACGCCGCTTTCAGTTTTGTATTCGGCGGCTCAACCTCTCTACCGCAAAGCAGGCTACGAACAAGCGGGAACCATTTGCACCTGGGAGATTTCAACCAGCAGTATTGAGCTTCGAGACGATTCACTGCCGATCGAGCCAATCGCGCTTGACTCGACTGAGTTTGCCGTCCTTTATCAACAGCAAGCCCAACAAATTAATGGCTTTCTCGATCGCAATTCTGCGATTTGGCAAGGGCTGTTAGAATCTCAAAAAGACATTCCTCCTTATGCTTATCGACTGGGAACGGCAGCCCAGCCAGAAGGCTACATCATTTTTCAGCAGCAGTCTGAAGGAGGTCGCTGTCGGCTTGTGGTTAAAGATTGGGTGTTGCTAACCCCTGCTGCGGTCAGACGATTTTGGTCTTTTATGGCGGTTCACCGTTCTCAAATTGAGACGATTCAGTGGCGAAGCGCTGCGATCGATCCGTTGATCCTGTTTCTGCCAGAGCAAAACAATGTCAAAATTCGATCTCTGACTCGCTGGATGCTGCGAATCGTTAATGTCCGGCAAGCCCTTGAAGCCCGCAAATATCCAGTAGGCGTTGAGGCAGAACTGCATCTTGAGATTCAAGACCCGTTACTGCCTGCTAATGGGGGCAAATTAATTTTGACCGTTGCTAATGGCGTTGGAACCGTGACTCCTGGAGGGCGAGGAGACTTGCAGATTGAGATCAGCAGCTTGTCACCGCTTTACACTGGGTTGTTTTCTCCTCGCCAGTTACAGGGGTGCGATCGCTTAACCGCAACTGATCCTGCTTTGACGATCGCCACCCAACTATTTGCAGGATCGCCCCCCTGGATGCTTGATCATTTTTAGTTTTGGTTAGATGCCACTTTGCAAGCAGCGTCTGCCCCTGACTCAGGCGGCAACAGCGCGACGACGTGAGGAACCGGGCGAGGCGTGTAGCTCATCATCGACTCACCTTGATAAGCTAGAGATGCGCTGGCTCCCGAATCGAGCATGATTGCATCTCGCAACCCGGCGCGACTGAGGACTTCTCCAAACTTCACCGAGTTGACATAATCGCCCGATACGCCGACCACCGGACGGTTTGCCCAGTCGATGCCCCAAAATGCCCGATCGCGCTCCGCATCAAATCCATAGAGCTTGCCAAAGCTTTGAGCGTCTTGAGGCTGACCGTCTTTGACTAGCCAAGCCGCCGCGACAAAAGCATCCGTCAGCCCCGGCAAGTCGCTCTCCATGCCAGCCTGGGTATTGTGCCGACTGGGATCAAAGGGCACAAACCGCACCGTGCTGGCGCTGATCAGCACCAAGGGTCGTCCTTTAATCAGCGGCAGTTCTTTGGGATTGCCGGGAATGAATTTGCCCGTGGTTTGACTGAAAATCGGACCAATCATTTGATTAGAATCGAGAGATCTGAGCGAGAAAAAAGTGCCGTCAACTGCCGCGATCGCCTTCGTTTTAGCGATAATTTCAGGCACCTGATAGCGCTTGTCGGCGTGAATGGTGATCGGTTTGCCGCCAGATGCAAAGATCAATGGCACCTTACTGACCGTCGTGCGAGTCAGTTGAACAGGCGCATCAAAGTTTGACGAATCGCCCAAAAAGCTGAGAGACGGTCCGCCATCGGCTTTTTCGATCACCTCTGCTAGTTGAGATTGACCAATGCGATCGATCGTCAACAAATTCTCTGAATCTTCAGCAAATCGAGTTTCTTCATCGTTCATCGTCCAGGCGGCTTCATACCCAGCTTGCTGGATTCCTTGCTGAACGCGATCGTCATTCTTGCCAGAAGGATAGACAAAATATTTAATCGATTGACTGAGTTCTGTTTCTAGAATGCGCTTCGACTCGACAAACTCCTGCTGAAGCTGCACGTCTGTAGACGCTCTTAAATCGGGAGGATGGGTGAGACTATGAGACGCGATCGTGATTAACGGATCGGCTGCCATTTCTCGAAGTTGCGCCCAGCTAATGCTCGATCGCCCCTTTTCCGTGCCAACCTTAGCCGGATAAATGGCAAACGCACCAGGGTAGCCATACTTCTTTAATAGAGGATACACAAATCGATAATGTCCTTGATAGCCATCGTCAAAGGTCAGCACGATCGGCTTTTTGGGCAACGGAATTCCGGTCTTGAGATGTTCGACTAACTGATCCAAACTGATCGGCGTGAGATCATTTTTTTTAATTAATTGCAGCGCGGTCTCAAACTCTGCGGGTGTGACATCAAAAAAGACTTGTTTTTCGGCAATGATATCGTGATACATGATCACCGGAACTTTTGCCAATCGTGCCCGCCCATGAATTTGCGGAAAC
This sequence comes from Phormidesmis sp., assembly GCA_043772715.1. Lineage (GTDB taxonomy): Bacteria > Cyanobacteriota > Cyanobacteriia > Leptolyngbyales > Leptolyngbyaceae > Phormidesmis_A. The sequence goes on from JAYVFW010000476.1 coordinate 17,440, forward strand.
GGTGGGACAGCGATCGCCTCTTTCCAAGCTGGAGCGATCGCCTCCAACAGACCGCTCACGTTTGCATCTCGAACCGAGTGATTTGCTCCACTCCGCGCCACAGGTTTGCCTATAGAGGTCGAAGCTTGATATCCGATCGAGTTGCCTTGACGACATACAGGAGTCAAAGAAATATCAAAATTAGAGAGAATCGGCGAAAATCTCTTCGCAGCTAGCAGCCCCATCCCGGTGGGGTTGGTCAGCGATAGTTTGGGAAGCATCCCAGTTGATGTAGAAACCACGAGCGAAAGCGTCAGAACAAACAACGGCAGGCTGATCAACATGAATCGGTTAAGCCTGGACTTTAGATACCCGTGTTTCAGCAGACTGAGAAATTTAGTCCAGTGGGATAGCTTCATAGATCAACGTTAACAGCAACTCTGTTGCTAGATCTAACCGATTTTGAAGCGATTCTAAGGTGTTATGGATCACATCTCCTAAATCTCCCAATCAGCGATTTAGAGAAAGCGCTTTATTTCCTGATCAGGTTCTCAATCTCCTGTAGTGATATGGATGGGTTGGGCTGGTTGGGGATCTCAACCACAATCAAATAGCCCGAAAAATTCTGTCCACCAGCGGCGGTTAGAGCGCTCAAGATCTTAGGCATATCGGCTTGCTGAAGTCGTCCCGTTTGATCATAGAGTTCTAGTGCAGAAAGGCAGCCGATCGTCGGATTCCAACCTGCGCTGTCTGGGTAGCGGCTATTGTTTGTAAAAAAGGTCGGCGCTTCCCCACTTCCATGAACTCGGAATAGCCCCCGACCCGCTTTTCCTGCCCAATAGCTCTGCTGAATTGAAAAATCGTTGCGCCATGACGGAGGCAGCAGTGATTGATAAGCAGACAGCCCCCCGAGTTGACCGGGACGATTGGACAAAAATGCTTTCACCCCAGGCTCAAAGGGCACAAACAGCTTGACTAACGAAAAGGTGCCATAAGCTCTAAAAAACTCAGTATCGGGTTGAGGAACGCTGCCCTCTAAACGATAAATTCCTTGTGGAGTTTGCCCACGAGTAAAGACGCTAGATAAGCCATGTAGCGATCGCGTCAGCAAGGGCACCGACCACAACTGACCGTTTTGGCGAATAAACTGACCCTGGCGATCTTTTAAAATCGCTTGACAAAGAACGCCACGATCGGGTCGGCAAATCACATACATCTGAAGCTGACCGGGGGCAATTGTCCAGGTCAACAGATCCTTTAAGGGCGGTGTGACGCGGGGACGATCGAGAGTCTCGATCGTTTGCAGCACCGTGAATAAAGCCGGGTGATTGCGCCATTGAGGAAAGCGTTGCTGAATACGATCGCGCCACTGCGATCGCTGCCCCGCATCAGCACCGCCTTGCATCAGTGCCGAAACCGCCATAGCAACCCACTCTGCATCAGCGCTCCGCTCAAGGGTTTGTAAAAACTGCTGCTTGACCCCCTCATATTGAGCCGGATTGCTGAGATAAAGCTGCGTTCCGACCTGCATTGCCATTTCAAGGGTTCGTCCTTGAGCACCGGAGAGGTTACGGCGAGCAGTCAACGAGAGGATTTGGGCGATCTCCGCATCGACTGACGCAAGTTGCGGTTCTGTGATCGCAGTTGACCAGAGCAAATTGCGCCAATAGCGTTCGTTAGCGTCTGTGACTGGGTAGCGGCTGAGATCGTAGCGATCGGGGCGCGTTTGATTCACCTGCTGTTCACGCTGCTTGTCTCTAGCGGCTGCTGTGGCTTGAGGAATGGTCTGCGATCGGGCAGGAAGCGCCAGCAGGACTCCCCCAATGATTAGTAGGCTAGTTGCCCACAGCAAGGGTTTCCAGCTTTTTTGCAGTAACGTTTTTTGCGCGTCTATGCTGGTATCAAAATGATCTTCGCGTTTAATTTCCAGCATTCTGTGGGTTGCGTCTTGCTAGTCGGAGATCGCGTAGCCCAACCGGATTGAATCAAGTGTGAGGCTAGGTTGGGACAGTATAACTCAAGCGTTTGAAGCACTCCTTTTCCTCCGTCTATTAAGAAATGTATCTGACATTAAAGACGAGTATCTAGCTCGAAAGATAATCAACTACTGCAAGCAGCTTTCTCGGACATCACTTCTCTCGACAGAACTAGGTTTCTGAGGTGAGTATAAAGATTGTTTAATTTTTGTAACACTTTATGATAATTTGAGACTGGAAGCAGAACTGTAGTCCGAAGATGTCTTGCTTCACCTTTGGTCAGTTGAAAACTTAATGAGGTAGTCCTTCGTATGGCAATTACCATTGATTCCGCTCGTGGCATTTTCCCCGGCACCCTTTCGGCTGATGCTGTGCCAGCACTGACCGCACGATTTAACCAACTCAGCGCCGAAGATCAACTGGCATGGACATGGTTTGCTTTCTTGGAAATGGGTAAAACAATCACGGTTGCAGCTCCAGGTGCAGCCAGTATGCAGTTTGCTGAAGGAGTTTTGAACCAAGTCAAGCAAATGACCTTTGATGAGCAGACTCAAGTCATGTGTGATCTGGCAAACCACGCAGACACACCGCTCTGCCGCACTTATGCTATCTGGTCGCCCAACATCAAGCTAGGATTTTGGGATCAGCTTGGAAAATGGATGGAGCAGGGCGCTGTCGCACCAATTCCAGTTGGCTACACGCTTTCAGCCAACGCCAATGCTGTCCTAGAAACGCTCAAAACTCTAGATCAAGGACAACAGATCACGGTTCTGCGGAACTCTGTTGTAGACATGGGGTTTGATGCGGGTAAACTCAGCGGCTATAACCGAATTTCTGAGCCTGTTGTCGCACCCAGAGAGATGTCTCAGCGCACTCAAGTCACCATTCAAGGTCTCGACAACCCAACCGTGTTGAGCTACATGGATAACTTGAATGCCAATGACTTTGACGAACTGATCAAACTGTTTTTGGCAGATGGAGCGTTGCAGCCTCCCTTCCAAAGACCGATCGTGGGCAAAGATGCGATCATGCGGTTCTTTAAAGAAGAGTGCCAGAACCTCAGTTTGCTTCCAGAGCGCGGGGTCGCTGAACCCGCAGACGATGGCTACACTCAGGTGAAAGTCACGGGCAAGGTTCAGACTCCCTGGTTTGGCGCAGCCGTTGGCATGAATATGGCTTGGCGGTTTTTGATCAACCCTGAAGGCAAAATCTTCTTCGTCGCTATTGACTTGTTAGCGTCTCCTAAAGAGCTTTTGAATCTAGTTCGCTAGGAAGCGTGAGACAAGGCGATCGCTGACGATCTCGGTGAGCGCTCTCTTCATTAGGAGCGCTCACTTATTCTGAGCAAACAGAACAATTTTAACCAACTAACTACTGCAAACTTTTAGAGTGAATCATGCAAGTGAGTGAAGCTGAGTGGACTGATATTGAGAAAAAGGTAGCTCGAACTGCCTTTGATAAAGCCTATGAGCGCGAGATCGAGGCTTTGCTGAAACAGGTTCGAGAGCAAGCAAGCACGATCGTAGACCTGAGTAATCTCTGGCAGTTACACGATTTCTTGAGTGCTAAACGCTATGGAATCGAGGGCAAGTACGACTACCAATATTCTGGTTTGCTCTTTGTCTTTGCTGGGTTGGTCAAGGACGGCTGGATCGATCTGAACGAATTGGAAGGGTTGGATAAAGGCAAGCTATCCAAAGTTGCTGCCTTATCACGAATGTAGTCCAGTCTGGTCATTAACGGATCATATCGGTCGAGTTAATGCTGGAGCTGAACCTCTTGACTCTGTTTGCTCCAGCGAAGAGCTAGATGGCAGATTTGGCAGAGCTTGCATGGATTGAAAGACACGTTCAATATGTTCATTGTCCAGACTATTGCTGGAGCCGAGTGTAATTAAATCCCATCCCAACTACTCAACCCTTTGTGATTACGGCACTATCGCCGCCTAAAACTGCCCGGACTGTTGTTACAGAGGGAAACCCTCCTACAAGTCTGAGCGCAACCTCTGTACTGTCAGAATTTTACGCACCCACAGAAAGCGACGCAGAACTTCTATTACTGGATGCAACCCCATATTCTGAGTTGTCGTGGTTCAGATTTAGGGCGGCGATTAGCTCAAACCCTTATCCTGACTATATTATAGTCGTTCACTGCTATGAGAGATTTGCTCGTTTCGTCGTTGCCGCTTTCCCTTGCCTCATGACATTCGGCATTGGTCAAACAGCACTCCTCAGCTCACTCGCATTCATCTCAACGCCAAATCGAAGATTTTGGCGTGAGGCTTCTGCTGCTTCAGCTCAAGCGTTTCTTTTCTACCTTTCGGTAGAGTTAAATGCCGAACAGGAGCAATAATCTACTGATAGTCTACGGTGGTTGTCCATGATGGCTCAGGTTAATGGAATTTCTGGATGCGTCACCTACTGGGAATTTGCCACAACGGTTCGGCTTATTGTGTTTGTTGGGTCGCGGTTTCTGGCGACAGATTGATCTAGCGAGTAGATCTCAACTACAGAATTGCTACTGGCTATTAACGATCTACGGGTAAGGCGATTCGAGCCAGCAACCGCGCCTGTGTGACCTACGGCATATCGGCGATCGCGAAAAACGTGATATGCACGTCAATATCCTTGCGACATCACTCACCTGAGAATTCACGGATGTTGAGGGTTCTACTACCGCAGCTTTCAATTTTGTCCGTCGTCAGTCGTGTGTTGTCATTTTCATCATTGGAACTTACGCAAAATCATGAGCACTGTTCACGCAAAGTTTGAAGCCACTGAAACTGCTTTTCACGTTGAAAGCCATCAAAAAATTGAGTTTAGCCTTGAGCTAGTGAATCAGGTGTTTGACCTCGCAAACCCGCAGCTTGCCGAGAGCTACACTCAGGCAGCACGCTGTCTTGCTGTGATCGATTACAACGTCAATCGGCTGTATGGCGCACAGATGCAAGCCTACTTTCAGCACTATGGCATTGACCTGACCTTGTTTCCGATCGCGATCGAAGAACCCGATAAAACGATTCAGACGTTTGAAGCGATCGTGGATGCTTTCTCTAGCTTTGGTCTACGTCGCAAAGAACCCGTTCTCGTCATCGGCGGTGGGCTAGTGCTAGATGTAGCGGGCTTTGCCTGTTCTGCCTATCGTCGCAGCACGAACTATATCCGCATCCCGACCACGCTCATCGGCTTAGTGGACGCGGGCGTAGCCATCAAAGTGGCGGTCAATCACGATAAGCTAAAGAACCGTCTGGGAGCCTATCATCCGCCGCAGCAGGTGCTGTTAGACTTTTCGTTTCTCAAGACGCTGCCGATCGACCAGGTGCGGAACGGCATGGCAGAACTGGTCAAAATTGCTGTCGTTGCCAACGCAGAAGTGTTTGATCTACTAGAGCAATATGGCAGCGATTTGCTGTATAGCCACTTTGGACATACGGGCGACGCTGCTGATCTGAAGAAAATCGGGCACCGAGTCACTTACGAGTCGATCAAAACTATGATCGAGCTGGAAACGCCCAATTTGCATGAATTGATGCTCGATCGCGTCATTGCCTACGGTCATACCTGGAGTCCGACGTTAGAGCTAGCGCCAACGGTGCCTTTGCTGCACGGTCATGCGGTCAATATTGACATGGCGCTGTCTGCCACGATCGCCGCTCAACGAGGCTACATTTCAACGACCGACCGCGATCGCATTCTTAGCCTGATGAGCCGATTGGGATTAGCCCTCGACCATCCCCTGCTAGAAAGCGATCTCGCGTGGGATGCTACTCAGTCGATCACGCTGACCCGTGACGGCTTACTGCGGGCAGCTATGCCAAAACCGATCGGAGAATGCTATTTCGTCAATGACCTCAGCCGCCCAGAGCTAGATGTCGCCCTGATCGAACACAAGCGCCTCTGTGCGGATTATCCCCGTGCAGGTGCGGGTATCGATGCCTATGTAGGGCAACAAAATCTAGTCGGGAGCAGCGTTTGATGACTAGCACGACCCCTTTAACGACGGAAGCAGCGCGTCCGGTCACTCCGATCGGCATTTTGGTTAGCCACCTTGAAACAGCAATGCAGCAACTGGTGGATTTGCCTGATCTGCCTCCAGGTTTAGCAGCCAACGTGCAGGAAGCCCTCAACTTAGCGCAAGGTTTAGACAGCTATATCAGCGAATGCACGACACCAGAATCAAGCGCACTTGAGGCGATCGCTCACCAAACTAGTCAAGAACCTTGGACGCAGCGATTTGGACAGGGAACGACAGTGCGGCAGCTAGAGCAAGAGATGCTGTCAGGTCATGTGGAAGGACAAACGCTGAAAATGTTTGTCTACATGACTCGCGCTCGTCGCATTCTCGACATTGGAATGTTCACGGGCTACTCGGCGCTAGCAATGGCAGAAGCACTGCCACCCAACGGACAGCTAATCGCTTGTGAAGTCGATTCATATGTGGCGACGTTCGCGCAAAACTTATTTCAACAGTCTGCTCACGGCAGCAAAATTCAGATCGAGCGCGGGTCAGCCTTAGAAACGCTCGATCGTTTGGCAAGTGCAGGCGAGACTTTTGATCTCGTGTTTATTGATGCTGACAAACAGGAATATGTGCAGTATTTTCAAAGACTGCTCGATCGCAACCTGCTGACCTCGAACGGCTTTATCTGCGTCGACAATACACTGTTTCAGGGGCAGGTTTATCTGCCCAAAGTGGAGCGATCGCCCAATGGTGACGCGATCGCTCAATTTAACCAAATCGTACAGCAAGACGATCGCGTTGAGCAGGTGCTGTTGCCGTTGCGAGATGGGCTGACGATTATTCGACTTGTTTGACGAACGCTTATGCTTCCACTCCTTGTGCCATTCAAAACGTTAGGAACACTACTGCTGTTGCTGATTGCGTTTCCGTTTAATGCTGCTGTGGTGCTGTTTGCGTTGCTGTGGAGTCGTTTAACGCGATCGCAGCCCTGTTCACTAGAACATCCCAAAACCGTTTTATTAACGGGTGGCAAGATGACGAAGGCGCTGCAACTTGCACGATCGTTCTATGCGGCAGGGCATCGGGTTATTTTGACTGAGACAGATAAGTATTGGTTGACGGGACATCGTTTTTCGCGGTCGGTCGATCGCTTCTACACGGTTCCGTCACCGACTTCTGAAGGCTATGCAGAAGCGTTGTTAGCGATCTCGAAGTCAGAAAATGTAGACGTTTACGTCCCGGTTTGCAGTCCGGTTGCCAGCTATTACGATTCGCTTGCGAAGTCCATGCTGGCTGGCTGCTGTGAGGTGTTTCACTTTGATGCAGATGTGACGTTGATGCTAGACGATAAGTTTGCTTTTGCAGAGCAAGCGCGGACGATCGGCTTATCGGTGCCCAAGTCGTTCAAAATTACCGATCCGCAGCAGGTGATTGATTTTGACTTCTCGAATGAAACGCATCCCTACATTCTCAAAAGCATTCCCTACGATTCGGTGCGACGATTGGATCTCACGAAGCTGCCTTGTGCAACGCCAGAAGCAACAGCCGCGTTTGTAAAATCACTGCCGATTAGTGAAGAAAAGCCCTGGATCATGCAGGAGTTTATTCGCGGTCAAGAATATTGCACCCACAGCACCGTGCGAGATGGCGAACTGCGGCTACACTGCTGCTGTGAATCATCTGCGTTTCAGGTCAACTACGCCCACGTAGACAAGCCAGAAATCTTGCAATGGGTTAGTCAATTCGTACAGGCACTGAGGCTAACCGGACAAGCTTCCTTTGACTTTATTCAAACCGACGATGGCGTGGTGTATGCGATCGAGTGCAATCCGCGCACTCATTCTGCGATCACCATGTTCTATAACCATCCCGGTGTCGCCGATGCTTATCTGGAGTGCGAACCGCTCACAGCGCCGCTTCAGCCGTTGCTTTCTAGCAAACCTACCTACTGGCTCTATCACGAAGTTTGGCGATTAAATGAGGTGCGATCGCTGGCAGATTTACATCGCTGGTGGCAAACGCTTCAACACGGGAAAGATGCTATTTTTGCACTCGATGATCCGCTACCGTTTTTGATGGTGCATCACTGGCAGATTCCGCTCCTGCTGCTCGACAATTTGCGCCGCGCCGCAGGCTGGATTCGCATTGACTTCAACATTGGCAAATTGGTAGAACGCGGCGGCGATTAAACACGCGATCAACCCACTTACACACTCGATATCCGACTATGACCACAACACCTTTACCGATCGCGCCTACAACAACCGCAGCTAAACGCAAAGTTTTTGGCATGATTCAGGCATTCTGGCAAAGCCAATGTCTCTATGTGGCAACGCGCCTAGGCATTTTTAATCTGCTGCAAGACGAAGGAGCGCAGACGGCAGAAACGCTGGCTATAAAGACCGATACCAAAGTCGATCGTCTCTATGTTATTTTGCGGGCTTTAGCGCATCTCGACGTTTTAGAAGAGCGTCCGAATCGGGTGTTTGCCCCAACCGAAACTTCTGCTCTGCTGGTGACTAATCGCGGTCCTTCGATCGGGCATTTTGCCATGCACGTCACCGAGCCTGCTCAATGGGACGCTTGGAATCAGCTTGAAACCGCGCTGCACACAGGGGAAGTTGCTTTCGATCGCGCAAACGGCAAAAATGTCTATGATTTTTGCCAAGACGACCCTTGGAGCGGCGATGTGTTCATTAACGCCATGAGCTTTTTGACCGATCACGCCGTCAGCGCCCTGCTAGATGTCTACGACTTCGATCGCTTTGACACCATTATGGATGTTGGCGGCGGACAGGGCGGATTGATCGGCGGCATCGTCAAGCGCTTTGGCTGTAAAGCAATGCTGTTTGATGTGCCCTACGTGACGGCAACGGCTCCCGCTTATCTGGAAAAATTGGGCGTTGCGGCAGGCGCGATCGATATCATATCGGGCGATGTATTTGAGGCGGTGCCGACCGGAGCAGACGCGATCGTGATGAAATACTTCATCTCCGCCTGGAACGACGACGATGCCCGGATCATTCTCAAAAACTGCCGCGCCGCGCTGCCTCCACACGGCAAGATCGTGCTGCTGCAAGCGTTTGTCCCCGATTTAGATGACCCTAAAGTTGCGCCTGATGGCATCATGCCTGGACTGTTTGCCGTGCAGATTATGGTTTCCGTTCCCGGTGGCGCATGGCGGACTCGGCAGCAGTTTAAAACGCTGTTTGAAGAGTGCGGCTTTAAGCTAGAAAAAACCGTCGATACGGGCACAAATCTGTCAGCAATGGAGTTTGGGTTAGCGTGATCCAAATCAAGAATTCAGCGGTCTACTGATTGTGCAGCGATCGCGATCCAAATTCCCTTCTACTTAGGAGCGTGGATTAAATAATCTGTAAAACTTGTCATCAAACCTCTTGATTCGCCATGGCTGAGATCTTCGCCCCCTAAATCCCCCATTCTGGGGGACTTAGAGCTAAGATTCCCGGTTTCAAAGTCCCCCAGAATGGGGGACTTTGGGGGCACAAGCCGACTCAAACGGAGCCATCAACGAACTTGTATACACGCTAGTTGAGTCCGAGCAGTTTCACCTTAATCAATTCCCTTCTACTTAATTTTCCATGAAGCTGAATCCTCTCCAGCAGCGCATTCTCAGCCGTCTTGAAGCGATTCCAACAGGTGTATCTGAGTTTGAGCAGGCAAATTTGCTCGAACTCAGTCGCATTCGAGCAGGTGATGTCGTGACCGGAGTGCTGCGATCGCTCCGTCCCGGTGCCCCAATGAACTGGGACCCTTGGATTATGCAAGACGGCGAGGTTTACAGACTCTATTATCTGCGCGGAGTTGAAGGTCACACGCCCTGGTGGACGGTCAGCAAAATTTGCGGCGCTGTTTCAACCGACCTCCAGCAGTGGCACGACCTGGGCACCTTTTTAGAGCCATCGACGAACGATTGGGAATCGGGTCGCATCTGTGCGGGCTGTACTTATCAAGAAGACGGTGTTTACTATTTGTTCTATTCGGCGGGCGGCAAAGCAGCGCCCTACTTGAAAGATGAGGCGATCGGGTTAGCCATTTCTAAAGATGGCATTTCCTGGCAGCGACAGTCCGATGGCTATCCGCTCCATCCCGATGCTCGTCATCCCTGGTATGGGTCGTCTAATTGGACAGAGCATTTTCACTGGCGCGATCCTTACGCTTTCAAAGATCCGCGATCGGGGCGCTACTACCTGTTTGTCTGCGCCAGTGCCGCAACGCCCGGAAATTTTCAAGGCTGCGTTGGTTTAGCCGTTGCCGATCGCGTGGCTGGCCCTTACGAAATTCTAACGCCCGTTGTGGCTCCAACCCATTCATCTGCAAACAACTGGCCGTACTACCACATGGAGCGCCCGCAGGTGTTTTATAAAGACGATCGCTACCACCTGCTGTTTTCCTGCTTCACGATTTATCTCAACCCGACTTGGCGACGGACTCTGAACCCGCAGCGCTTGACCAACTCGTCGCTTTATTGGTATGTCGCCGATGAAATTACAGGTCCTTATGAACCGATCGCAGCCGGGGAATCGATCGTGCCTGGTAGCGAAAAAACGGGGATGTATGGCACCAATCTTCTACCCACAGCGCCCGACACCAACTTTATTGCCTATGGTTGGTATCACCGCCTGCACGCCTTGGCAATCGCTCCCACATTCCGTGCCTCTTGGAGTGTAGATGGACTGAGAATCGGCATGAACAAAGACTGAAGCTTTGACGATTGTGGTCAAAACAGACCTGATACCAATTTAAACGGTATTCAAGGCAGATAGGGCATCCAGGATAAAGGGATAACCTGCGACCGAAGCCGTCACTTCCGGTGTTAACTCAGCCAG
>JAYVFW010000477.1:0-8655 GCA_043772715.1 Phormidesmis sp.
TGAGAGGTTAGCAACGTTACGAAAATGGAAGCCGATTCTAAACTCTGGCTCATGAGCGCGAATGAATGCAGCAATTTGGGCGACCTGTTCAGAGTCTAGGGATTCGACTTCCCCGGCTACCATTGCTCGAATCAGCGCTGCCGCCCCACACTGCTCTAGCAGCCAAGCTCTCACCGCTACGGGGTTCCAATCCTGTGGATTCTCAGGATTCTGATTGATCGTTCTGGCAGTGGTTTCCGTTGCCAATGGAGGCGACAAAACCGCCTCTAGTGCTTTGATATGAGAGCGTGTATGACCGTTGCGGTCAAACGTCACATCTAAGACGGCAACCTCCTCCAGCCGATAAAACTCAGCGATGTAGAACTTCTCAAGACTCAAAACCTGATCCGGGGTCAGGGGGTCGCTTTGCTCAGACAGTGCTTTAGCCTCTACTTTGTCGATCGTTTCTGCCGCCACTATAGCTTCATGATGCCGGGTCTTGACAGCGCTGCTGACACGGCTAACCGTCGCCCCGATCGCGCTCAACTCAACCTTAGGAATTTGAGGTTTGCAGATTGAAACCCGCTTACCCTCTTTCTTGAGCAGGGCGATCAATGTCTCTTTCAGTTGGAACATGCCCCGATTCCGCCGCACTTCTAGTGCTGCCAGCATCCGTAGGTTCTGACTCTGCCAGTCGGTTTCTTCAGCCGTGAACTTGGCTTCTGGAGTCAGAGAGTGAGCCACGAGCCGCACCGCTGCGCTGTTGAGTTGCTTAAACTCTTTCAGGAATGTCGGGATGGATTGGGCTTTGCTCAATCGGCTGGTGGCACTGCCCTTGTTTGCAATCCAGAAGAATCGAGGGACATCGCTATCCCTAACCCGATCAGGCGCTTGAGCGATCGAGTGAGCCGAAATAGAGCAGCCTGAATAGAAGCCCCAAACGCTATCAATCAAATCGGTGTGATGCTCGATCGAGAATCCTTGTGTGACTGAGGGAGACGAGATAATGAACCTCACCCCTTGAGCCACAAGCCCCGGCAAGTCCCGCCCTTTACTCGCGAGGAAACTGGCTTCAACTTTCCCGCCGCTGGTGTCTCCGGTGATTAAGAGGGTCTGATCACGTCCTAGAAGCTCTGCAAGCATCTCTGCAAAGGCTTTTGCATCGGCATTGATATAAATTATCTTGCTGTCTAAAGCTGACTCAATTCGCTGTTGCAGCAGTGCGATCGCGGCATTCTTGGAGCCGTCGATGATTGTCGCTTCGTAGGTCAATGCCTTTCTCTCAGACTTCACCAAGTAGGCGCGTTCACCTCGAATTGATTCGATGAATTGCAAGGCTTCCTCGGATAGGTCTGCGTCTGCAATCAGCACCAATCGAGCCGCTCGAACTCTCTGATAAAACTCACTCAGTAAGAGCGAACGCATCCCGTCTTTATTGGCAAGTTTGGAGCCAAGAATAAATTCTAGAGTGGCTGAAATCTCGTCTAGGACTAGAACATCGGCATCGACAGCAGAGACTTTGAGCAGAGAGGGCACACAGACCGAGCCGCCATTGACGGGCACACCATCCTTAAGCAGCTTTGAGCCGTGCCGGTCGCCATCGTTGACGAAGACCCCGCCCCATCCCGCTGCCTGGTCACGTCCCAAACTGCTGAGGTGGGTAATCGAGAGCCACTTCATCCATTTGACCAGTTCCCCGATCGCTTTAGATTTGCCTGATCCCTTGCCCCCATGGAGCGCAACAATCCCCGATGTAGGCAGTTCTGAAGCGACTTCGATGAATTCCCTATCCTGGATATTCAGGTCAGATTTGCGGCGCACTTCATGGGTGAGCTGACGTGCAATTGACCACTGACTGAATGAAACCGCTTCAGAAAGCGCTGTCTCCCACGCTGCAACCCCTTCACTCACAATCAGGTCATCTACGCCCTTGCAGCGTCCGGTTTGCCCATCCCATTGAGCAATGGAAACCATGCAGCCAGACGCTCTAAGCAGCCCGCCCAATCGGTCTAATGCAGCATTAACTTGGCTCCGAGTTTTAGCGCTTTCGTCTTGGTCAAATGCCAGCGTGATGGGACGACCCGAAACAGCGAACGGTTGTAGGTCTGCGATTAGTTCAGGCTTCAGTTTGCGAAGCTTCTCGCCGCCGATCCACTCGTTGAATAAGCCGCCGCCATCTACCCCGTAGAGCGCGATCGCCACATAGCCCTGACTGAGCAGGGATAAGGATTTCTTGCCGCCCTCAGTGAGGATAAGTTGGATTTCAGGGTGATCCTTCACCCAGTCCCAGAACGAGCCGAATTCAGGCACGTTCACCCCGTAGCGCTGGCTAATTTTGCGCCGTATCGAGCGAGGGATCGCAGGTAGAAAAGCCCGTGAGCCATTGCCTACAGGGGTTTCGTACTTAACGACCTTCCCGTTGCCGTCGAGTCGCGGATTTTGCGGTTTTGCTTGCCAGAGGCTACCGTCTTCATTGAGAAAGCAAGCCAGCGCCCCGAAGTTTTGCGGCTTGCTCGTCTTCCATTGTGTTGAGACTTTCCAACCTAGAGCCTGCTGTGGCTCCCAGAATCCCGTGTCTTCAATGAAGTCGATCGCTGCCTCGAATAGCTCAGGGTTGATCGCGCTGCCGTCAATAAACTCGCGCTTAATGGTCGCCACCCACCCAGATTCAGAAATTAAATTGATTAATTCGTCAATTGTTTTCCGGTGCGTTAGCGAGGTGCTCGGTATACAGGGTAAAGCGATCCGCCGATTTACTTCCGATCCTGAAATTGATTGATCAATTAATTTGGTCGTGCAATTCTCGGAAGATGAGTTGTAAAATGTAAACACATATTCAAGATGAGACTCTTAAATGAGCCTTATCCCTCCGATATCTGGCATTAAGCGATTAGCCTGAGAAACTTTCGCGCTTAAATCCAGGTGGATAATTGACCCCTAACAGCCTAAAAACTGTTAGGGGTTTTGACTTTTGAGGGGCTGTTCAGACCTCATCGCCCTGCCCTCAAAATCTGTTCAGCCGCCTCGAAACATCTGAAACGCTTGACCCAAATCGGTTTCTCCAATGAGAATGCAGCGCTTTAGTAGGTCTAAGTCTAGAGCCTCTAAACCTGGTAGCTCACTCCGATCAATGCGTTGATAGTCATCGTTTCGCAGGTGATAAAGCGCTAATGTGCCATCTTCCCAAAACCACACTTCAGACACGCCTAATGCGCGATATTTAGAAAGTTTTGCAGCGTTGCCACTGGTGAAGACGACTTCGATCGCGAGATCAGGAATCGGTTTTGCTTGACCAATCCAGTAGGACTGATCCGCTTGTGTAGAGACTTCACCCTCTCGCTCCTGAGTCTTATCGCCCGTGGGTTTGAATGCGATGCCTTTGTCAATGAAAAAGATGTTGATCAGGAAGCCGATCACTTGGGTAAATGTGGCGTGGTCTTCACCGGGCATGAGAATCTCGATCGTTCCATCGTAATAAGACAACTTTGCACGGGAGATCTCTTCAAACCCTTTTTGGAGGTGTTTGAAATGCTCCCAGTTTCCCTGTAAGACAGTGCGATGGTCTGTGGTTTTTTCGAGTAGTTGCGTCATTGGTAATCTCCCTCTCCTACCCTGCTACTGCGGGTTCTTTAGGTTTTTTCTCAAACACTTGTATGTTTGGCTCTGACAGCACAAACCCTTTTTCTGTCGGCTGGCCCATTTTCCCAGCGACAGCAGCCACCCACATCGGAAAGTTTGCTTGAGCGTCCTCCAGCTTCTTGAACATTTTGGGTTTGAGAGTAACAGAAACAATCTGTCCATCGCAGTCAATCTCAAAAGACTTCCAGCCATTTTCAACAATGGTGGCGTTTGGCATCTCGCTGATTTTGATAGTGAGTTCAAGTTTCCCGGTCACTGTCATCATTAGTTCTCCTCATCTGTTTTGACCGTGCTGATTCTCGAATGCTCTTTGTCCCTATCGGTTAGATTCCCGTCCTTGTCAAGGTATCCAAGTTTTTTCAGCGCATCGACCAACAGGGCGTTCACCACATAGTTGTCGCTGCGATCGTCTTTGTTGGCGATTCGCGAAATTGCAGCTAGACAATTTTCGTCAAGCCTGTAGGACACCTTTTTCTTAGCCATCAACACGGCGCTATCCATTTGTTTCGATCCTATTCATTTAACAGTATTTTTTAATAGTAATTCCTTTTGTCCGACAGTGTAGGACAGTAAAACTTATATATTTCGCCTATTTACATAAGTTTTAATGTCTGACAATGCCACACACTGCCAGACAAAAGCGACTATATTAGACATATCGAAAGCGACCCGAACCCAATGAGCCACCGACTACAGACCGCCCTCGACTGCTTCACACTTTGATCGACCAGGGCTATGAATTTCCAGAAGCCGTTTACAAAACGCTTCAAGCGCTGGCAGTCAATCGAGATGAATTAGTTGCTGCCTACGACTCACAAGATTAGACCGTCCCTAATCACTGCATCTACCGGAGCTTCTGAAATGCCTGACTCAACCGACCCTAATCAACTCCCTTCACTGGCTGAACTGTTTTCCGTCTCTGACGAGATCGGAGACAAATACCTCACCGACGATGAACTCAGCCAGCGAGACGCAGATTTAGCCCGTGAGATTCAAGAAATCGCCGTGCTGATTAAGCGAGGCAAAGCCTCTTAATTCACTGCCAATCAATTCACTTTAGCGAGATAGCCCCCATGACTCCAATCACCGAAGTTCAAAAGCTCATCACCACTCGAATCGCTATCAGACAAGAGATTCTAGTCAACCCTGGCAACCGCTATTTAGAGTACGTTTCAGCCGATGGTCAGATGGTGAGACTGCCTAACGTCATTCGAGATTTTGATGCCAGTTGGGAAGATGTTCCTAGCCCTTCCACTGACACCGCCATCATTGAGCGCGATGGACGTATCTATGCGATTGGGCAGGCTGCCAAGACCATGCACGGGAAAGCAGCATTCGATAAAGGCAAGCTGGGCATGATGTTCGATTCAATCTTTGCAGCGCTAGAGCCGTCCTATGGTCAATCCATTTTGAGAGTTGAGAACCTCAAAATCGCAGTGCCCGACACTCGCAATCTTGAAGCGATCGCTGAGTCTAAGAAGCTGCAAGGCACCTTTGAATACACCCGCAATGGTCAAGCGCTGATTGCCACGATCGCCCGTGTAACCCTCGTAGAGGAAGCAACCGCCGCTTATAACTACGGCATTGAGAACGGCTTATATCAATGGTCAGACGCGATCAATGGCGTGATTGACTTTGGCGGTGGCACAAGTTCAGGACGGCTTTACACCTCAGATGGGCTGATGCTCAGAGAGGCATCGATCACGCTACCAGGCACAAATCAACTTGCTCAAAGCATTCAGGCAAGGTTGCTGAAAGAGACGGGCACGAGTGCAGACCTATCCGCAATCATGGACGGCATTGAAAGCGGCTCCTATCAAATCGGTCGCAACGGTGCCAGCTTTGTCACTCACTTTGCCTCTACCCGCGATTTGTGGCTAGACGACATCCGATCAAAGGCATCAGCCCAGTGGAGCCAATATCTCGATGATTTGGGTGAAGTGTTGCTAGTCGGTGGCTCCGCTTCACTGGCTGCTGACCTAGAAGAGAGATCTGAAAAGCGTTTCAAAATTGCCCCTAATCCCCAGAACATCACGATTTTAGGGATGGGCTTGTAATGGCTCAAAAGAAGAACACCGTTCAACTCACTCAGACCGCATTGAATCGGCTTCAAAAGTTGGTTGATACGGGAGAGTATTGCTCACTTGATGACGCTGCAAGTCACATTATTGTCTCAACTCTGCCCAGTACAGGGCAGTACCCAACCGTACTTGTTAGTAATCAACCTAAAACGGTTCAACCAGAGCCGAAAGCAGACAGCATTCCGATAAATAACAACGGTACTGGTCAAGTTAAAGCACCACCGCCTCGAACGCCTATGAAACCGTTTTGAACTCAATCAAAAGGGAGTCAGCACCCGCAAAAGTAACTGACTCCCCTATCCCACAAACGACTCACAAATCAATTGGAGATTCATCAATTATGACGAGTAAAAATTCACTCCTGACCTATCATGACGGCAGGCTTGCCCAGATTGCAGCCATTTATGGTGACTACCTAGAATCGCTCTGCCTCATCGAGAAGTTCGCCATCCTCACAGACATTGCCGCCTGGGGTGATCAGTGCTGTAGCTACAACGAAACAGACTGGTCAAGCTTTGGTGAGTTCATGGCAGAACATGGCGAAACCTCAGAAGACTATGACGCTCACGGGTTGCTCACTCATGCCGATTGTGACTGGACAAACCCGGTTCACTCAATGCCGCTTGTCATTGCAATCTGTCATCAAATTTCAGAAGGGATTTATCTGCCAGAGGGTGCGGAATGATCATTAAATCGCTCATTCAGTGTTGGAGCGTTATTGCAGTCGGAGGAATGATCGGGCTGACTGCGATCTCTTGGAACGGAAGCTATGAAAAAGGTAGCCCGATCGACGTTATCAAGACTCACACTCTTGAACTGCGAGGAGTTGTGAGATGAACTACCACAATGATGACGGTTCGACTTTTGGCGGCATCGTAACTGTCGCGCTCTGCCTAATCTGCTTTTGTGCTGGCTACACAGTGCGCGATCAGGGCATCACCTTCAAGGTTCAGATACCCACCATCGAGCGAGGTGCAAAGTGAACTTCTTGAATGTGCATCCCCGCTATCGCCCCCTCGCATCCGTTCTGGTCAGCGTGGCTTGCCTTGCCCCGATCGCAATGGAGTTACTCACCAAACAGAACGCCGATGCCCAGCACAAACAAGCCACAGAGCAGGTAGAACAAGCGATCACCCGTTCAACCGAGCAAGTCGCTAGAGATGAACGCATCGCCCTTAAGCGGGCTGAACGCTGCATTCTGATTGATGAGAAATTCCCAATGGTGGAAGGCGGCAACGCTTTCTACAATCCGCACAACCGAGACAGTAAAAGGCTTCTACCCGCAAATACGGCACTATGCAGCGCTCAATCTGGCTACACCGCATTAGTAGATGAGGCTGGCACGGTCAGCAGCATCAAGCAAGCTCCGATCGAGAAAATCACTCCAGTCCTAAAACAGAGAGGCATCCAATAATGGCAGTTAGAACCAGTAAGCCCAAAGTCACGACCGGCGATCGCGAAGTGGATGAGCGGCAGCCCGTGTTCAAAGACTTCAACGACCGCACCGAAAAGCACCCACGAGCATCCATCCTTTCTCACTTTGGAGATGTGGCTGAGGGCATGATGCACATTGCCCTCGATAAGAACCTCTGGATGATTGCAGGCTATAGCTTTGCTGCTCTGTCTGTTGCAGTGTCGATGTTTGGTTATTCGCGCTGGGTCGTGCCCGTGTTCAGTCAGGCGTTGAACGTGGCAGGCATGCCGATCGGAGGGGTTGTCGGCATCTTGACAGGCTGCGCGATCGGGCTGTTCATCCAGTGGAAGGAGATCGAGCCGTTGGTCTATCGGCTCAATCCCGACTTAGCCGATGCGTTGGCTTTCAAACTGGGGCTAATCAAATTCACCAATGCCAAAGAAACTGAAGACTCGCCCACTCTCTTACCCAAAGCGAAAAAGTGGGCACGAACGGCTCACGAGAAAGCGCACAGAGATGATGAGACGTGGCGCTATGTCATGTACTTCCTGGAAGCGTGTCTCGCGTTCGCAACCTTCCCGCTTGTGGTGAATGGGCTGCTGTACGTGCCGGGTTTGATTGCGGCAGCGATGGCGATCGCCGGGTGTGAAGTGGGGTATCGATTCGGCAACTCGGCTCAGAAGAAACGCCTTACCGCTCGCGAGAGTCAGAAGTACAAGATTCGGAGAAGGATTCTCCGCGCTCAGGCAGAAGCAAAGTAATCGGTTAAAAAGCGCGATCGCCAACCTCACCCGGCGGTCGCTTTGTTCATTTAAGAAGGGTTGCCTCGATGTCAAACTTAACCAGATATGGGCAGACCGCCCTCGATAAAACGTTCCCCGATGCCGATGAGTCGGTGTTTGGGCACATGGTTTTAGAGTTGGGAATGTCTCCCGATGAAGCGACTCAAAACCTACGCCCTTGGGTCAGAGACTTAGACCGCTCGGCTGAGTTGAGCAAGAAGACGGCTTATGTAGCTGCCTTCATTGGAGCCGGGGCAGGACTCGCGACGGCGGCAACGATGGGCATCGGGTTGACGGCAATTCTTCCCATTGCGGCTGCGGCATACAACTTCTTTGCAGGTCAGCAGTCTGCCAGAGAGCAAGGGGTGCGGGAGAGCGAGTATTTGCTGCTCAAGACGTGCCCCGAACTGCTGAAACTGATTTACGCCCTCACCCAGAAGGGAATGCCGAAAGAGGCGTTAGTTGAATGTTATGACGACTTGTTAGGGGCGTTCACGATGCAGTTTCAGCAACGGGCATCACTGGGTTTGAGCGATGAGCTTGACCACGACATTGTGCGGTCATTTCAAGAGATTGTGAAACAGAAGTGTGAGGCTGAAAGCTTGGCACGGGCGATCGTGGCTGAGACTGAGAACTTCACGTTTGACACGCTCTATCAATCGAACGACTAGAAAACTGTCAAAGCCCCTATCTACAAAGGTTCTACGAGCGTGTTCAGTCAAAATACTTGAACGCGTACTTTAAGGCTGACTTGTGAAGA
>JAYVFW010000478.1:0-3017 GCA_043772715.1 Phormidesmis sp.
GCGAACAAGGCAGATCGAAGAGGATGCAGGGATGCAACCTAGACGGGGACGATGCTCCAAAAATTATCTGCCACCTACACCGTTTAAATTGGTATCAGACGGTCTCAGTTCCCTGCCGATAATTCGAGGTGGTTCTGAGTTCAAAGAGTGTGGTGACCCTAGCTAAATCTCGATTTCAAGAATCTGAGGGGGGACGGTCTACCACACTCTTAAGATACAAGGGGGCGAAAGGATTCGTGCAGGAGGTCTATTAAAGGGATTTGAGAAATTCATCCTCCCATCGCTGGATTTATCTCTAGAATCAATTCAGTATTCGTGGAGTTACCTTCGTCATGACCGCAGCCACATCTTCTACCACCCGCACCTATGACATTATTTGCTTTGGCGATGAAGTTCCGGGACTGTTAGCGATCGTTAGCGCGGCTAGAGAGTTTCGCCGTCGAAGTAAAACTGGCAAGTATCCTAAAACGCTGGTGATGTTTAAGGGCAACTCGCCCGATGGTGTGGGCGGACACCTAGTTAGAGGCGGGTTGTCATATCTCGATCGCACTCACGTCCCAGACGACATTCGCAACAAGCTAAAATTGTCAATCTTTGGCGACCCTGCGTCCCTTTATAAAGAATTTTTGCAGCGATCGGGCGTGACCGAAATCGCGCTCGACCCCAGCAAAGCCGATGCTGCACTGCGAAAAATGTTAAGCGAAGCGGGCACCGATATTATTAGCCGCATCGAAATTCGATCGGTGCTGATAAACGGCTCAAAAATTGCAGGAATTCAGCTAAACAACGGCACCACGTTTTTAGCGAAACAGTTCATCGATTGCACGGTGAATGCAGAATTGGCGCAGGCTGCGGGGGCAAACAAACTCAAGGGCTTTGGCACTTTTGGATTACCCGACTCAGAACTGCCCGTAACGCTCACCTTTGAAACGCAAGGACTGACGATCGCGCGGCTTCAACAAGTCGAGTCAACCTACTTAAAGCGCTTAACCAATCCCAGCGATGCCGAAGCTCAAAAACTTATTCGGATTGCGGCTGGTGATGATTCCACTCTGATGGCTTGGTTTAAGAAAGATTTAATCGATGAAAAGGGTCAGTTAAAAACGATGCACGTCGGCTCTGATCACATCGATATTCGTTGTAAAGCGCTGTCGATCGTCTATCACGCTTTTCGAGGCAAACCGTTTGTGCTTTCTAAGAGTGGTGCCATTTTTGACGCGGCCAATATCGCGATTCTTCCGGGCGGCAGACTGTCTTGGAATGCTCTGCTGTGTAGTGTCACTGGCTCTCAAGCCGAAGCGATCGCTCGATCAGCCGCAAAGCCGACTCCTGAGATCATGGAAGAAATGACGTTTGTCGATCGCTTTATGAAGAGTTTAGGAGCCACAAGTGTCCGACCTGCCAAAGAGCTTTATATTCGTCATGCCGGAAATGTGACTGGGGTGGTTGAGCCTCTGAGCGGCGCTCGAATGCTAGAAGGCGGCACCTTTAAAGAGGAAGCGATCGGCACATTTGGCTATGCCTTAGACGTGCGGGGGGGCATTGACGGATTAGGTCTAAAAGCCCATGCCCAAGGCTTTCCCAGCATCAGCTTTCACAAATCGCCGCTCTTTAACATTGGCATTCGTCACGCTTTACTAAAATCGGTTCCCAATTTGGCTGTGGTTAGTCCGGCATCTGGCTTTGACGGCTATGGTTGTGCGGCTGGCAGGATTGTAGAATTTAATGTGGCGGTCGGTCAGGGTGTCGGCATCGCCGCAGCGCTAGCGGTAACTACCAATCGAGACTTGGCAACGATTTCTAATCTTGAGGTTAGGCAAGTTCTTAAAGCGATCGGAAAAGAGCCGATCATCTACGGCAGAAGCTATACCCTCGAAGCGACTAACCTGCGAGATTTTGAAACGAGCATGATGGCGTAGGTAAGGAGCCTGACAACTAGAGGGGCGAGGATTCTCTCCGTGAGTTTACGCAATGTCTCCGTCTTTTTACGGCGATCGTTCGTAAAAGGTTTAAATTATTTTTGCGATCGCTCGATAACTTCCGCTAAAGATCGGGATAAATAAGTAAGTAGACAACACTAAACTTAAGACCCTCTCCCACAGGCGAGGAGATTCAAAGCCCCTTAAAATCTCGTATGTCTCCTAACAAACTGCTCCTAAAATTCGCCCTTCGGCACCCGATTTGGGTAGCTCTGACGATCGTTCTTGGATTTTCAGGAGCGCTGTTTAACGGGGTCAGCACCGTTCTGATCGTGCCCGTGATTTTGGGATTTTTAGGGCAAGACATTAGTCTCACAGGGGTGCCTCCCGTTTTGCACCCCATTTTTTCAGCTTTGAGCGGGGGAAACAACTCGAATTTGCTGTTGATGATGGGCGTAATCTTAATCGCGATCGCCCTCAAAAATGTCACTACTTACGCTAGCACTCTGGCATCGAGTCATTTATCACGATCGTTGGTCAACGAGATTCGTCAAGAAGCGCTGAAGCTGCTTTTAGAAGTCGATTTAGATTTCTACGCTAAAACTAAAGTTGGCGATTTAATTAATCGTCTCGGTGGTGAAGTTGGGTTAGCCGCGAATGCAATCCGAATTGCAATTCAGCTTTTAACTACTGCCATTACTATTTTTGTATTTGTTGCATTATTATTAGCGATCTCGTGGCAATTAACGGTAGTGTCTACGGTGCTGTTGCTGTTTGTTTCGGTTGCCAATCACTATTTTGTAGTTAGAGCCAAAAAATTTGGACAGCAGCTATCTGATTCCTCACGCGAATATTCCATCAGGCTACTCGAAATTCTTAACGGAATGCGATTGGTCAAAGCTACGGGCAACGAATCGCGAGAATATCAACAGCTAGAAAACTTGATTCACGATCGTGAAAAAGCAGAATTTAACGCTCAAGCCAACACTGCCTTAATCGCACCCGTTAACGAAATGGCGGGAATTTTAACAGTGCTGGCGATCGTCATTCTCGGTCGGATGTTTTTTGCAACTCAGCTTGCATCTCTGTCCACAGTGC
>JAYVFW010000479.1:0-3016 GCA_043772715.1 Phormidesmis sp.
CTCCGCCGTTGGTAGCTCACATTCATCAAGAGAAACAGGCACGGGCTGGACGTGCCAGATGCTCTTGCAATACTCGCTGATCGTGTAGTCCGACGAAAATTTACCCATTCGTGCCACATTTAAAATCGACATCCGCGTCCACTGAGTTTGGTCTTGATAAGCCAGACTCACCTTCTCTTGGCAATCGACATAAAACTGGTAGTCTGCCAGCAGCATATACTCATCTTTATATAAGAGTGAGTCTACGATCGACTTAAACAGCCCCGGTTCCTTAGGCGAGAAGAAGCCAGACGCAATCTGATCGATTACCGTTTTGAGTGCAGCATTGTTGCGGTAATAAGCTATGGGATTGTAGCCCTGCGCCTTCATTGCCATCACTTCTTGAGCATCTAGACCAAAGAGGAAGAAGTTTTCTTCGCCCACTTCTTCGCGGATCTCGACGTTAGCGCCATCAAGCGTGCCGATCGTCAGTGCCCCACTCAGCGCAAATTTCATGTTTCCGGTGCCAGAGGCTTCTTTTCCGGCGGTCGAAATCTGCTCAGATAAGTCAGCAGCCGGATAAGTGATCTGCCCCAGCGAAACTGAGAAATTGCTCAAGTACACAACTTTTAGCAGCCCTTTGACATCGGGATCATTGTTCACCACTTCTGCGACAGCGTTGATCAACTTGATCACGAGCTTCGCCATGAAGTAGCCAGGAGCCGCTTTGCCGCCAAAGATAAAGGTTCTAGGAACGTCAGTCGGGCTGGCTCCGTGCTGTTTAATCCGGTTATACAGCGTGATCACGTGCAGCGCGTTTAGCAGTTGCCGCTTGTATTCGTGAATGCGTTTAACCTGAACATCAAACATTGAATCAGGATCAATTTCAAGATTGTTATCGCTCTGGATGTAGTCTGCAAGGGTGCGCTTATTGTCTTGCTTGATCGTCCGCCATGTGGCTTGGAACTCAGGATCATCGACAAACGCTTCGAGCTTTCTCAACTCTGTCAGATCTTTAACCCAGCGATCGCCAATCTTGCTCGTAATCAAGTCTGAAAGTTTGGGATTGCTCATCAGCAACCAACGGCGCGGGGTGACTCCATTCGTTTTGTTTTGGAACTTCTCTGGATACATCTCATAGAAGTCGTGCATCACGTCACGCTTCAGCAGTTCTGTATGCAGGGCGGCAACCCCATTCGTGGTGTGACTGCCCACAAATGCCAGATATGCCATGCGAATGTGCTTGTCGTCGCCTTCCTGGATCAGAGACATCCGCTCAAGTCGGTCACGATCGCCCGGAAACTTGCGCCGAATCTCATCTAAAAAGCGGTTATTGATTTCGTAAATGATCTCTAAATGACGAGGCAACAGCCGCCCAAACAAGCTGACTGACCAGCGCTCTAATGCCTCAATCAGCAGGGTGTGATTGGTGTAGGCAAAGGTCTGGCGGGTGATATCCCAGGCGCGATTCCAATCGATCGCGTGTTCGTCGATCAAGAGTCGCATCAGTTCGGCGACCCCGATCGAGGGGTGAGTGTCGTTTAGCTGAATTGCCACCTTGCTTGAAAACTCGTCAAAATTATCATGGTTGCGGAGATACGATCGAATAATATCTTGCAGCGAACAAGACACGAAAAAGTATTGCTGCTGAAGCCGCAGTTCTTTTCCTTGCGGCGTGTTGTCGTTGGGATAGAGAACCTTTGAGATATTTTCTGAAAATGTTTTCTCAGCAACGGCTTTAGTATATTCACCTGCATCAAAGACCTGGAAGTCAAAGTCTTCGCTGGCTTTAGCACTCCAGAGACGCAGAGTGTTGACGGTGTTGTTGCGATATCCAGGAATTGGCGTGTCGTAGGGAACGCCATACACCGTGTCTTGGGACACCCACCGCACTCGATAACCGCCCTGAGCGTCAGTGACTGCCTCGGTATGTCCACCCAGCTTAATCTCGACGGTGTAATCGATGCGAGCAATTTCCCAGGGGTTGCCATAGCGCAGCCAGTTGTCGGGGCGTTCACGCTGCCAGCCATCCACAATAAACTGGTCAAAAATGCCATATTGGTAGCGAATGCCATATCCCATCGCGGGGATCTCCAGGGTCGCTAACGAGTCTAAAAAGCAGGCAGCGAGTCGTCCGAGTCCACCGTTGCCTAAACCGGGTTCTTCTTCTTGCTCTAGCAGATCTTCGAGATTTAGCCCCATTTCTTTGGCAGCTTCTTTCATCTCGTCGTAAATGCCCAAGTTAATCAGGTTATTGGCTGAGAGCCGCCCGACAAGAAATTCGGCAGAGAGATAATAGACGACTTTGGTATCTTTTTTGAAATAGGTTTGTGCGGTTTTAATGCGGCGATCGGTCAGGCGATCGCGCACGGTGTAAGCCAGCGCCATGTAGTAATCATTTAGCGTGGCGAACTGCTCATCTCTGCCCTGAATGTAATAGAGGTGGTCTATCAGGGCTTGCTTGAGGTTTTCTAGCCTCATTCCTGTGCGATCGTTTTTACCCAACATAGGCTATTCGCTTTCTCCTACAAATCATCGGCGTGAGTTTGTCCGCATTGGGCACCTTACAACTGGCAATTGCTCAGATGAAGTAGCCAGCATTACAGTAAACAATGATTTTAGCAAACTGAGGGAAGTTAAACAAAATAACAGAAAGACGACTGAATGCTGACCGGGGATCGCCGTTTTTCGTTCTCAATCTTGTTTTTCTAGCTTGCGTGTTTGTTGGAGATGTGCGATCGAGGTTTTAATGAATGCACCTATAGGAACGCGGATCAAATAAAACCCGGATTTGCCCTCTCTCCAAGGAGCTACCGTGTATACATAAGTCCTTTTGCTTCGTTATGAGCGGCTTCTGCCCCCTAAATCCCCCAAAAATGGGGGACTTTGAAACTGAAAGTCTGGGGTCAAAGTCCCCCAAAATGGCAGGGCTGATCTGTTGATAAGAGAAAAAAGGTAGAACCCTTATCTCTCCGTTGACCTCTTTGAATATCATTCGCAGCAGCAACGAATTCACAAGGGTTTCAGCATTATCCTT
>JAYVFW010000480.1:0-8622 GCA_043772715.1 Phormidesmis sp.
GAAATGCTGCTAGGTCTTCTGAGGGAAGTTGAGCGATCGCGTGTTCGATGTCTTGTAATGTGTTCATCGTCAAAACATTTAAACTTCTAATTTGGCTGATCTAACTATATCAAGTCCTTTTGTACTCTGTAGAAGGTGGCAAGTGAGCGATCGGGCAAGAGAGATCAGACAAATCCTATGACAATAGACCTCCTGCATGAATCCGGGAACGCCCCCTAAATCCCCCATGAATGGGGGACTTTGAGAAGATCTGCGGGTTCAAAGTCCCCCATTTTGGGGGATCTAGGGGGCACAAGCCGACCTAAACAGAGCGAGATCCGATCGCGGTTTATATCGAGAATTCTATTCATGCAGGAGGTCTAATAAAAGCTAGGGGCACGCTGAAGTGTTGGGCTACCTACGTTTCAACTGACTACAAACTCTCACAACGCACCTCTTGATACTGTTGCGATAGAAGTTCAGAAAGCATCTGACCATGACCAGCGATTAGTTCTGGAAGACCATTAGGTAACTTTGCCCAGAACAACTCAAACAAGATAGGATCTCGCTTACCCCCACTTGTCTCATGGTGTTGCCACAAACTGGGAGATTCACCATCTAACTCTAAATGAAAGAAGTGACGCTGTTATGATGGATGACTACCCCAGGGAGACATATCGTAGATGCAACTGCCGAGGTAGCCGATCAATTTCAACCCAACTAAACCTGTTTCTTCGTAAGCTTCGCGTAACACAGCCTCTTGTAGCGGCTCACCTGGCTCTACTGTCCCTCCAGGAACTTGAATGCCAGCTTCTGGAAAATCAGGATGGCTAAACACCAGTAGACAATCTTGATTTGTGATGTAAGCAAAAACTTTGGTGAGCGGAGGGGACATGAATTTTTCCAAACACGCATTATCGTCCGATTTTATCCTCTAGGCGATCGACAAAAATTCAAGCTACTAGTAGCCGATTTGCAAAACACCCAGTCGGGCTACCAACGCTCTATCACCAACCCATCTACACAATCAAAGTCAGTATCATCAGTCACTAGCACCCACCCTTGCTCCAAACATTGCGCCGCGATCCAGATATCATTCATCGGGATCGGTCGCCCCTTACGTTTCAGCACCAATCGGGTTTGAGCATAGACTGCTGCTGTTTGTCTCCCTAACGGCACAACTACACAAACCTCAGTGAACTCCAAATAACGAGGCAAGTTTTGTACTGAACGAGCCGAGTTTTCTGCACCAAATAGCAACTCCCCCAGTGCAACGATCGGCAGAACCACTTCCGGTAATGCCAACTACCCGTTCAACGATCGCCCTCTCTCCGTTCAAAAACCGAATTGCCACGGAGGTATCTAGCGCAACCTCACCACTCATTCAAATCCACCTGCCGACACTCTGTTGCGATCGCTCGCTTTAACTCTTCTGCCTCAGCATCACTTAAAATTCCTGCAAACTTTGCGAGAGGATGAGCTTTGCGTGTCGCTTTAGCCCGATGTAAAAAATCCAGCACTGTTTGCACGAGATCGTCGGGAGCCTGTTCAAGTTCGTGGATCAATTGTTCGCGATCTGTCATGCGTTCAAGATTCCTTAGCGAATTGAGTCTCTTCTAGCTCCAGCATATCCAAGTACTGGATTCGCTTGATGTCTTGCAATGTGTTCATTACCAAAACATTTAGACTTCTATTTGGCTGGTCTAAATATATCAAGTTCTTCTGTGCCTATGAATTATAGTTACTAAGCGATCATGGTGGGCGATCGGGCAAGAGAGATAAGACAAATTTTGCGATCGACTAAGTTGAGCGGCAACAAATCAATTCTGAACGAAGCATAAAGGACTCTGATCATCGCTAAAATTTTGTTCGACCGTTCTTTACGACGCGATGTTTGTTGCTGTCCAATGTTTACTTTTATTTGCTCAATCCTTGATTTTTAGAAAAATCTCGTTAAATCTCCAGAGCCTGTAACCAGTCCAACCCTTGGTATAGCTTTGCCACCCACTTAACGCAAAAATATATTCTCTGGGCAATCTACCTCTGGGCAAGCTACCTTTGACAGTCCGAGCCTCGTAATCAAAAGTATCCCACGGAGATAGCCACACATTATTGACGCACCAGTGCACTGCTTGACCAAACCTATGCTCACTCATCGTTTGGACAGCTACCTCTGGAGATGACTTACAACCCAGGTTGCTCCAAATCTTACTCTGAACACTAAACCCAAAACAGCCATCACTATATTGGGTCCATGATCTATCAATTACAAGCAGGGATTGTGGAGATAGCTTTTTAATATCGTCTGGCTGCAACCAACCATCTCTTTCGCGATGCATTAACTCAAGTAGAAGTCGCTTTGTCTCAAGGTCAGCATCCTTCCATTTCTTCAATTCAAGTAATTGCCGGAGTTTTTCACAATTGATAGGTGGTTCAGCAGGCGGTTTAGGTCTGGGTGCTGGTGCTGCCTCAGCTTGAGAAACTTGAGGTCTGTAAGACTTCAGAAATTCATAGGCAGCATTAATCTGCTTGAGCTTACCTTCTGCTTTTTGCTGTAGCCTTGGGCTATTGCAAAAACGATCAGGATGCCAAACTAGAATCAAATCTCTATACGCCTGCTTAATTTCAGCTTGAGTTGCTTCTGGTTCAATCTCAAGAATTTGGAAGTAGTGCGCGATATTTCCCATTCGGGGTTTCCCTTTCCAATAAAGTCTAATTTGCCTCTAATTACCAGCAGGTGAATCGCAGCAGCGTTGGTCTAAAGGCTTTGTATGATGTACTTTTCAAGTTGAAGAATTGCTTGGTCAATCGCAGTAATGATTCCATCAACAGCATTTTTTTGTTCTTCCAACGGTGCAAGTTTTTGAGCTAAAGTGCGGCGATCCGCATCACGATTGATGGTTTGAACAGTTCGTACAAAGCGACCTATACTACCCCCACCTCTGACCTTAGAGCCTTGCTGACGAACTTGGTCAGTGTATTCTGCACGAATTATTTTTTGCTGTTGGGTCAATTCTCTTTTCACCAAAGCATATTCTTTCTTCTTGAGCTTCAACGCTTTAATCGCTATTTTGGCTTCTGCCAATGATTGAACTGAAATGTTAATTCGACCATCATTTGAGATCGTTACAAAGTCGTTTTGATCAGTCAACATACTTCCGAGTTCAGCAACTCGATTCAGTATAACTTCTGCTCAGTATCTTTGTTGACCAAATCCAAATTGCTCTGGAGATGACAGATAGGCTTTAAATCACATCCAACTCAACTAAATGGAGAGATCGAACAAGTTACTCGTTAGCTGTCTGCTTATCTTCTAGCAACGTGGTCTCTGTAACTAATCCATCGTCTACTGCATCGACTAAAGCAGAGGCATTTAAGATTGCAGCTTCTTCAGAAAGAGCAGTCTGAGCCGCCTGATTTGAGAACGCCACACGCAGCAGCGGAGGGGCAACAAATGTCGTCAAAATTACCATGACCACGATCGCCGCCTGCAACGAATCGGACAACACGCCGCTAGAAGCACCAATGGCAGCAAACACTAGCCCGACTTCTCCTCGCGGAATCATGCCAATGCCGATCGCCCATCGATTCAGCGGTGATTGTCCGACCAGCGTGAAGCCAGTAATCACCTTACCGACGATCGCCACCACGACCAAAAACGCCGCCATGATCAGCCCTTCCCGATTCTCTGGCACAAATGGGTTGAGAACGCTGACATCCGTTCGGGCACCCACCACTACAAAGAAAATCGGCACCAGCATATCGGCGATCGGCTTCACTTGGACTTCGAGTTCTTTGCGTTTCTCGGTTTCTGCCAAAATTAACCCTGCCGCAAAAGCGCCTAAAATCGCCTCTAGCTGAATCACGGCTGCCACATAAGAAAGCAAAAAGGCAAAGATCAGTGCCGTAATCAGCAGTTGACCTCTAGTTCTCAACTCATTGACTAGAATGACAAAAAATTGACTGAGCAATCGCCCTAACCAGATCGAGCCGACCAAAAAGACGACCGCGCTGACTACCAGGAAGACCACATTTCCGACTTGCACTTCGCCCGTTTTTGCCAACCCAGCCACCACCGCCAGCACAATAATGCCTAACACATCGTCTAGCACGGCTGCGCCAATAATGATTTGTCCTTCTTTAGAGGCGAGTTGTTGAATTTCTGCCAATACTCTAGCCGTGATGCCAATGCTAGTTGCGGTCAGAGCCGCCCCCGCAAAAATTGCCGGAATCGCAGCCACCTTGAATAGCAGCATCAGCCCTACGGTGCCAAGCGTGAAGGGAGTGACAACCCCGACTACGGCAACGATCGCAGCTTGCGGCCCGACTCGAATCAGTTCTTTGAGGTCTGACTCTAGCCCAATCTCGAACAGCAGAATCACCACTCCGATTTCTGCCAAAACTGAGATCACCTCGCTCTGCGACTGAAACACTGCTGTCAGCCCTTCAGAACTCAGGTGAGCATTCATCTGCACTAGTTGCATCATCAAAGAACTGCTGACATCGGTGCCACCACCCGGAAACACCAGCAGATGCAGCGCCGAAACGCCCACCAAAACGCCTGCCACTAACTCGCCCAAGACAGGCGGCAGATTGATGCGGGCACAAATCTCGCCGCCCAGCTTGCTGGCAAAATAAATGATCACCAGACTCAGCAGAACGCTGGCTAGCACGATCGAGCTACTCTCTGCTGGAGTCGCCGCCGCTAAGACAGGTGCAGTTTTGCTAATAGAAACCCAGAAATCATGGATACTCAACACGTTCAGCCAGGGAGAAGAAGCAACCATTGGTTAAGCTATGATCGTCGCTTTTAATAGTACTCATTTCTTTAGGGGTTGCTTCAGACAAAAACGCGATGTTGAAGCGAAGGCATCTGGCGACGAACTTGCTCTAAACGAGTTGGTTCGATCGCGGCGATTGCCAGCCCTGGCTCGTCGCCAGCGTCGGCTAAGATCACGCCCCACGGGTCAATAATCATTGCGTGCCCGTGCGATTGCCGAATTGAGTTGTGACGACCCGTTTGAGCCGGGGCAATCACATAACAGGTGTTTTCGATCGCTCTTGCTTGCAGCAACACTTGCCAGTGATCTTTGCCCGTGTAAGCTGTAAACGCCGCCGGAATAAACAGCACCTCGGCTCCCATTTGTGACAGTTGGCGATAAAGCTCTGGAAACCGCACGTCATAGCAGACCGATAGCCCCAAATTGCCCAGTTCTTCAGAGGGGTAAATGGGGGGAACTCGCAGCCCAGCGACGACCGTCTCAGATTCTTGATAGGTGTTGCCATCAGGCAGATTGACATCAAACAGATGAACTTTCTCGTAGCGAGCCACTTCTTGCCCACTGGGGTCAACCAGCAGAGCCGTGTTATGAACCTTGCCGCCATCTACCGGAACGGGAAAGCCGCCACCCAAGATCGAAACCTGGAAGCGTTGAGCCATCGTCTTGATAAACTTCTCGCTTTCTTGAGCGATCGCGTCTGACTGAGCTAGCTTTGCGTTTTCGTCTCCTAAAAACGAGAAGTTTTCGGGCAACCCCACTAGCTCTGCGCCCCGGCGAACTGCCAGGTCAATTAGTTCTTCTGCCTGAGCCAGATTTTTATGCAAGTCGGGCAGACTATTCATTTGAATTGCGGCAGCCAGGTAAGACTTCATGGGTTTAGCTTAAAATTGGGATGTAAATATGAAGTGTAGATGCTGATTGTGCCATCTGACTCTACCCAATAGTTTAAAGCTGGTAAAACTCTAGCGATCGTCGCCTCTTAAGCTTCAGGTGTCACCTTTCACTAAAGTCACCAGCAGTTGCCAAACCGTCCAGCCGATCGCGGACACTAAAGCGACGATCATTAACAAAGCCAGCGCCGAAAAAGGAGCTAGCAGCATCATTAAGAGCAGTCCCAAAAGCAAAATCGTCAAGATTAAATTATTCATTGAATTCAATTAAATGCCTTGACCTGAAGATATTGGATGTGGAATTGTACCGCCTCTAGCGTCGGTATTATTTATCGACTTGCTTAATCAAAGTCTTTTAAGCAAGTTGACGAAATATTTCCGTTTGTGAATTTTCTATCGTGATTGCTCAAGGCTTCTTCGCTTGCGTAAAGGTAAATTGCGTCAGCGATCGCGCTACCTTCTGTTACGTTTAAACTCAGGAATTCGAGTTATGATATCAAAAATAATCCCTCGGATAGACTCTACTGAGAGTAGAAGTTGAGAGCCATCTACCCATCATTAGAACGAGGGAGCTTAAGCAGAAACTCGACTGATTTAAAAAGCAAACCCGGTCAGAAAGATTATGGAAGAGTGGCAAAAAGATTTCTCTGAATTTCTAGACACAGTGACCGAACAAATGGAAGATTTCTTTCTAGGAATCTCTAAAGAAGTTACTGAAGTGGTCAATACATTAGTCGATATTTCAGAGGAAATTGCAGTTCAGGTGCAAGGTGCTTTCTCAGATGAGGTTGATCAGTATGTGACTGAGTTAGTCAACCCCGTTTTAGAGGCTTATTTTGGGTTTGAGGGCATGGTTGAAACTGCGACTCAGCCCATGATTCAAGCAGTCGAACCGATGCTGAGTCAGCATCCAGTTTGTGCAGGGTGTCGGCACTATCATGGGCAGATGTATAGCGGCAACTTGCTAGTTTGTGGAATGCATCCCTACGGAGTAGATGAGGGATCTGATACCTGCCCTGATAAAGAGTTGACCGTGTGGAAGTCGCCCTATTTTAACGCTGAAGGTCAGTTTTTTTTCAGCGGCGATGATGATTGGTAAAAGCGAAATAGGCAGCGCAAATTTACGGATCACTGACATTAGCTGGCATTTTCTCGCGCTTGCTTTCTCGCTTTGAGTGCTTCCAAATTCTGTTTGACGATCGTCACCGATGCCCGATCGCCCCGCTCTAAATAAAGCTCACTGGCTTTAACTAAGTTGAAAGTCGCATCATCATCGCGCCGCAAATTGGCAAAGGCTAACCCGCGATCGTGATAGACTTCTGCAAAAGTTGGAGCCAGTTGAATTGCTTGAGTAAACTGCTCGATCGCTGCTGGATAACGCCCTTCTCTAAAGGCAATAATTCCTTGCTGAAATTGCTGAAGCGCTTCGTCTTTTTGCTCGGAAGCGACATCAAAAATCGGCTCTTTAAACAGAACAGCGCGACTTCCTGCTCCCACGTAAGCCCAGACCATTGAGCCAATTCCAATTCCAGCAACGACCGTAATTGCAATGAAGACGATGAGAAAATTTGCAGTTTCCATTGATGGATTTGTCGCAAAAAATTGGGCTGGACATAGACAGTCTAGTCTACATTCAGCCCATTCTCAGCGCGAAGGTGATTCGCTTAAACTGAAATCACACCAACTTAAGGTTGGGATATTCAGCAATCACATCATCGCGAGTCAAGACATCGCCTTCGGCTTGAGGAGTCCATAGAATTTCTAGCGCTAAGAGACGATCGCTGGAAATTCCTCCTAACAGGCTCAATGCTTTTCGCAAGTCTTCAGAGCTATTAATCGGGGGCAATTCTAGCTTGCCTTGAGTGGCTGCGATCAGCGTCACCACAATATATTCACCCGGATCTTGAGACTCTGCCAGGGCACCACCCTTTTCAGCTAACGTCAAAGCACTACCAGTCGAGCCTTGCTTAAGCTGATTGTTGACGTTAGACAGCGTTTCTGCCGTGAACTTGCTGCGCTCAGAAAGTGCGAGACGATTGAATTGAGCTTCGGCAGATTCTAAGCGAGCTTGCTGAGATTCGTCGGCTCCATAAGCCCAATATTCAGGGTGACGCAGCATCGCCAGCGTGGTTTCTTGCAACACTTGAGCCAAACCTTCATTGTTGTTGGTGTTGGCTTTTTCGGCGATGCGATCGAGGTCAGCCTGCAAGTTACGCGCCTCAGCCAGTAAGCCCACCTGAACTTTAGCGATCGACACCGCAGGGTTGGTGTAGCCTAGCTCATCGCCGCCGTCAGAGTTGCGTCGGAAGCTTTGAACTAGAAACCCAGCGATCGACAGAAAGATCAGGACGCTAAACAACCCACCGCCGCCACCGCCAATAAAGGGCAGAATGAAGGGGAAGCCAAACCCGCCGCCGGGATAGTATCCGCCGCCATACCCACCGCCGTATCCACCCCCACCATATCCAGGCGAAGTGCGGCTAGGAGGGGCATAAGTGCGGCTCGGCGCTCTAAACGATCCACCTCCGATTCGACCGCCACTGCGAGCAGCCAAAGCGCTATCGGCATGACCCAATGCTAAGGCTAGCACCAGCCCGATCGCGACTAAAGATTTCAAAAAGGATTTCATCAATGAAGATGTTTTCTGGTTCATAAATTTACCTATCTAGGCTTGTCTCAGCAGAATCATGCTGAGTTGAGCAAATGTAGGTAACTTAACATTTCTTTACGAATCTTAAGCGATTCCTACCCCTCTACTTTATCGCCTTCTCTGAAGGTTGGAAATGTGTCGTAGGGCAAGTTTGAGGAGAGATAACCGAACTCGGTTGATCTGCGGCAATACCTGACCACACGTCAGTTCGACGAGTTTTTTCGCTTCGTTCTCAGGGGCTTCTGCCCCCTAAGTCCCCCATTCTGGGGGACTTTGATCCGGAATTTTTGGCTTGAAGTCCCCCATTCTGGGGGACTTAGGG
>JAYVFW010000481.1:0-3007 GCA_043772715.1 Phormidesmis sp.
CATCAGATTCCAATGAATGGCAATCCGGCAATGTCACCCTTACTAATCATCAATCCGTTATCTGCTCAAGGATTGCAGTCTCTCTTTCGCACTCATCCACCCACCGAAGAACGAATTCGTCGCTTGTTAGAGATGGCGCAGCAGCAGTCGCCAGTAGCGGTTTAGAATCTGTGAATTAAGGATTGTTGATTACTGCAAGGTTAATAGGCACGGCAGTGTTATGCCCGTACGCAAATTCGGATCTTCATTTATTAAGTCGTTCGCAAAATCGATGAGCCTCAAGAGAGCCAAGCGGTTGTGCTAGAAAGGAATGACATCTCTACTATCTCTGGAGTAATTCTCCCATGCGCCGCACCGATCCAAATGATCCCAGCTCGATCAGTCGCGAAATCAAAACTCATGTTGGCATCTTGGGAGGAATTGTAGGGCTGCTGTGGCTAATCGAAATCGTTGATGTCTTCTTAGGCGGCAGACTCAACTTTTATGGCATTATTCCTCGCACCAGCATTGGGCTGCGGGGAATTTTGTTTGCACCGTTTCTACACAGCAATTTTCCGCATTTAATTAGCAACACTATTCCTTTTATCACCCTAGGGTGGTTTGTGATGCTGCGGGAAACGAGTGACTTTTTTCTAGTTTCAGCGATTGTGGCGATCGCCAGCGGCGTTGGGGTTTGGCTATTTGGGTCTGCTGGCATTCATCTCGGCGCGAGTGGCGTGATTTTTGGCTACTTTGGCTTTCTGCTGTCACGCGCTTATTTTGAACGCAGTGCTTTAGCAGTCGCCCTTTCCTTGGCGGTTGCCCTCCTTTACGGCGGGCTGATCTGGGGAGTGCTACCTACGCGGATCGGCATCTCCTGGGAGGGGCACCTCTTCGGATTTGTGGGCGGCATCTTAGCCGCAAGCTGGCTGTCAAAGAGACGATAGAGCGTCACGCGAATGAAGACCTGACTTCGA
This sequence comes from Phormidesmis sp., assembly GCA_043772715.1. GTDB lineage: Bacteria > Cyanobacteriota > Cyanobacteriia > Leptolyngbyales > Leptolyngbyaceae > Phormidesmis_A. The sequence continues at coordinate 957 of JAYVFW010000481.1, forward strand.
CCTTCAGACCTCCGACTTCTCAAAGAAGTCGGAGGTCTAACGCATCATTCAGTTAAACAGCGGATGGCTTCTAGTAAGCCTCTCGCTTTGTTGAGCGTTTCTTCATACTCTTTTTCAGGCTCAGAATCGGCAACCAGTCCGGCTCCGGCTTGAACGCTGACCGTGTGTTTGCCGCCACCGTGGGAGCGGACTACCATGGTGCGAATGGCGATCGCCGTATTCAACTGACCCTCAAAGTCATAATAGCCATATGCCCCAGAGTAAACACCTCGGCGGCAAGACTCTAAGTCATGAATGATTTCCATCGCCCGAATCTTGGGTGCCCCGCTCACCGTCCCGGCAGGAAAGGAGGCTTTCAGCAAATCCCAGGCGGTTTTGTCGGGGGCAAGTTCGCCGACGACGTTGCTGACAATGTGCATGACGTGGGAGTAGCGCTCAATCACCATCAATTCGTCTACTTTGACGCTGCCATTGACGCACACTCGTCCGAGGTCATTGCGCCCTAGGTCTACGAGCATGACGTGTTCGGCAACTTCCTTGGGGTCTTGGAGCAGATCGTGCGCCAGAGCATCATCTTCTTGCAGGGTTTTGCCCCGGCGACGAGTGCCTGCGATCGGGCGCACCGTCGCAATCTTAGGTGCCCCCGGATCGAGTCGTTCTGCTTTGACCATGACTTCAGGGCTAGAGCCAATGATTTGCCAGTTGCCAAAGTGGAAATAAGCCATATAGGGCGAAGGATTGATCAAGCGCAGCGATCGATATAGCCCAAAAGGTTCTCCCTCATAGTCTGCTGAAAGCCGTTGAGAAATCACGACCTGAAAGATGTCTCCAGCTTTGATGTGCGCTTTTGCCTTCTCGACGCTGGCGCAAAATTCTTCTTGAGTCGTGTTGCTAGTGAGCGAACGAATTTGATCGCGGTTCCCTGATTCTGGCGATCGCCAAGATAGAAGCGTGGCTTGCTCAGACAGGGGAGACTGGAGTTTGTGGACGAGTTGAGTCACGCGATCGCAGGCTTGCTGATAAGCCGCAGCCCGATCGACGTTCGGATCTCGCAAATCGGCATAAGCGACCGCCCAAATTTTGCGTTTCACCTGGTCAAAGATCAGCACCTGATCGATCTGCATCCACAAGCCATCGGGTAAATCTGTCTCGGTTGCGGGATGAATCGTGACGCGCGGCTCGATCCAGTTAATTAATTCATAGCCCCAAAAGCCAAACAGTCCGCCAATCCCCGGCGGTAGCTGCGGCAACTTCACCGGATGAAAGGGCACGAGACATTCAGATAAGATCTCAAACGGGTTGCCTTCAAAGAATTGCTGAGAGCCGTCTCGATGGGTTTTGGTGATGCGGCTGCCTCTTGCTTCTAAAGTCCAAAGCGGGTCACAGCCCAAAAAGCTATAGCGGGCAAGCGTTTCACCCCCTTCTACCGATTCCAACAAAAAGCTGTAGGGTTGCCCTGCACAGACTCGATACCAGGCAGAGACGGGCGTGTCTAAGTCAGCCACCCACTCCTGATATACGGGGATGAAATTGCCCTGCTGGGCAAGGTCTAAAAACTGAGAAAAGTCTGGAAAAATCATGCTCTTAATTGTACAGGAGTCAGTTTAGAATCTGAAACCTGGCACCTAAAACCTATCCCTCAAAAAAGTTCAGGAGCCAAACTCCAGACACGAATGACTGAAATTTGGCTCCTGAACGATCGTAAAAATTAAGCAGTCGCAGTCTTTCGATTAAGGATCAAAGGATTTGCGGCTGCTGAACTTAATTTTGGCGGCTTCTGTGTTGGCACCAATGTTGCGTGGAACGCTATTGACTGCCACCCGACCAGGATTGACCTTTTCGGGGAACACACCGTCGGCGGGGTGAAGATACTGAATCTCACCGTTAGGGAAGATTCGGTAGATCTTGTAGTTGGTGATTTTGAACTTGGCGCGAAGCTGTTGACCGCCTAGGGCGATCGCCTGTTCCTTGCGAGCCAGGTATAAGAGGTTGTCGCCTTGGCGCATGGTTGCAGCGCCCCCGGTGGGCATTTCAAACACCTGTTCTTTAGG
>JAYVFW010000482.1:0-3004 GCA_043772715.1 Phormidesmis sp.
CGTTGCTGAATGCAAATATGAATTGCCCCCCTAGCCCCCCAAGTTTGAGGGGAACCAGAATCTTAAAGTCCCCCAAAATTGGGGGATTTAGGGGGCGAAGGGATTCAGCCTCGATAGACAGATTCATACTTGCATTCAGCAACGCCGGTTTTCTTTCACCGCAATTTCTTTGACGGTGCCCTCGATCGCTGATTGCACTAAACGCAAATCTCCAGCCGGACGAATCATCGCAGGTGCTTTCACCGTCACGTTATATTTCAGCACCGTAGACAGCACCACAGCCGTGCCAAAAATCGTTAGCATCGTGGCTCCCCCCACGATCGCCCAGGGACTCAGCCGCGGCAGAAATTCATTGCTGTCCAGCGTCGGAACTTGAATCGGTGTATTCTCCATGACAACCTATTCAATAAATAGTTAATCAATCGGGTTGAGAGATTAGATCTCTTGCACGAATCCGGGAACGCTCCTTAAATCCCCCACTCATGGGGGACTTTGAAATCAGAAACTTGGCTCAAAGTCCCCCAGAATGGGGGATCTAGGGGGCACAAGCCGACCTTAGCGAAGCGAGATTTGAGAGCAGTTTATATCGAAAATTTTATTCATGCAGGAGGTCTATTCAGTGCTGATCGGTAAGAAAGAATTCCAGAACAATCGCCATCGAAGCGCCCTGGAATCCTCTTAAAATAACTCCGTTCCGAGATGTGACTTAGTTAATAGCCGTAGCTGCTTGGGTCAAAATTGATCGAGAACTCTTTAGCAGCACTGGTGTAGATGTCGATGTTTTCAGCCGCCACCACTTGAGTGACATTGCTGCCCATCGGTCCTGATGTGGCATTGGCTCCAAAGGCAAACGTTTCTTTGCTAAAGTCGAAATCAGTCTTGATATAGTCGTCAAAGCTGATGCCACCAGAGACGATTTCTTGTTGTTCGTCAGAGAGTTCTGTCAACAGTTCAGATTACACGTTTAAGCGATTCATAGGATTGACCTCGTAAGAGTGTTTGTTGTGGTTGGTTGGGGCATGACCTCCAACTGATTTACAGTTTGCCTGGTTCAACTGCTCACTTACCAGCCCAAAAACTGTTCACTCTTTGCTCATTTTTTGGGGTTTCTATTCATACATCCGATCGTGGGTTGAACTCGTACTTAAAGAGGTAGATAAGAATAAACCTCCTGCATGAATAAAATTTTCGATATAAACTCTCTCAGATCTCGCTCCGTTTAGGTCAGCTTGTGCCCCCTAAATCCCCCATGCTGGGGGACTTTGAGCCAAGTTTCTGATTTCAAAGTCCCCCATGAGTGGGGGATTTAAGGGGCGTTCCCGGATTCGTGCAGGAGGTCTAATGATTAAATTCTCTCCTTAAAGAGGTAGATTGATTCACGGCAGATTAATGTCACAATGAGGGCTGAACGATGATTTAAATTTTTACTATAATTCGCTTGCAGAAGCCTAATATGCCTCATGCCTGAGCCATCCGATCACCCAGAACAACCCTTCTCAAATCAAACAGATGCAGATCTTTATGTTGCACTGAGAGAGGGGCAAGCGGCTGCTCTTGGCATTCTTTACGATCGTCACGCTAGATTAGTTTATGGGCTAGCCCTCAAAACCCTTAGCAATGCTCAAGAAGCAGAAGATCTCACTCAAGATATTTTTCTGAACCTCGCTAGATCAACGTCTTATGACCCACGGCGCGGATCTCTCAGAACATTTCTAGGAATTTTGACGCGCTCTCGCGCCATTGACCGCATTCGATCGCGCAGCACTGCCCTATCTCATTTAGAGCGATTGAGATCAGACCACAGTTCAGCAACCCCGTCTCAGTCTCCCTTTGACCATGTTTCTCAAACCGAACAATCTCAGGAGGTTAAAACCGCCCTCGCTCAGTTATCAGAGAGCGAACAACAACTATTGCAAATGGCTTATTACGAGGGTCTTAGTCAGTCAGAAATTGCCGAGCGGTTAAGCATTCCGTTAGGAACCGTCAAAACGAGAACTCGGCGGAGTCTCATCAAATTGCGCCAGACCCTTACCGATTACGTTGGATAATTATGCCTACGCCTGGGTCGATGTCTTCAGAACAATTACAGCTACTCATTGCCGGATATGTCTTGGGCGACCTTGACCCCGATGAGGCAGCAGAATTTGAGCAGCTTTTGCTAGACCACCCCGCGATCTCAGACGAGGTGACCCAGATGCAAGCAGCGCTGGAACTGTCCTATGATCTGCCCGAAGTAGAACCTCCGGCCCGTTTGCGGTCAGCCATTCTCAATGCCCAAGAACCAACTTTTTTAGCCGCAGTTCCTGACCCCACTCCTAGAAAGCCCCGCAGAAACTCGTTTCCCTGGAGTAGAGCGCTGAATCTGGTAGCGGCAGGTCTGATTGTGGTGCTAGGAGTCAATAACTATCGTCTCCGACAAACGCTACAAGCTTCACAGACTGAAACCCAGCGATTGGCTGCCCTCAACTATTCCTTAAAAAGCACAGAACCGGGCAACCCAGCTTCTGCCACTGTTGCCGTAAACCCCAATAACTTGGAAGCGGTTTTGACGGTCAGAGATCTGCCCCCGTTGCCTCCCGGAAAAGTCTATGTGTTGTGGACAATTCTCAAGCCAGATGCTCCTTACACCACTGACGCTAAAGGAGCCATTTTGACCCAAGCCTTTAACGTCGATCCTCAAGGAAACGTTGCTAAACCGATCGTCGTGCCAGGAGCTTTTCGATCTGAAGCGTTGGTTTCAAAAGTTGCGGTGACGATCGAAGATGAGACAGCACCTCAAAAGCATCAAGGAACACCCATCATGGTCACGAGTCTATAGGTTTCATGCCCTCGTTCTGCAACGCCGAAAACGCTAACGATTTGATTTGAAAACGTAATAGACGACCCCACTGTAATCATCGGTCAGTAGAAACGCATCGGGTGCGACGCTCAAAATATCAACTGGTCTGCCGTAGACTACGCCGTTTTGTAAAAAGCCTGTGATGAAAGGTGTGGGCGGCTTTCC
>JAYVFW010000483.1:0-8575 GCA_043772715.1 Phormidesmis sp.
CATCGATCGCAAGGTGCGAAAGATGAAAATGATCTCTCCTTCAAATGTAGAGGTCAACATCGGGGGCACCCTCAAAGATGAAGAATATATCGGGATGTGTCGTCGCGAAGTGCTAGACGGGTTTCTGCGCGACCGCGCCATTTCCTGCGGTGCGGTGCTGATCAATGGCACGATGCACAAGCTAGAAATTCCGACGAGCAGTAAAGGAGCCTACACGCTGCACTACGCCGATCACTCGGATGGCAGCCTAGAAGGAACCGCTAAAACGCTGCAAGTCGATCTCGTGATTGGCGCAGATGGCGCAAACTCTCGCGTTGCCAAAGCGATCGATGCGGGTGATTATCGCTATGCGATCGCCTTCCAAGAGCGGATTCGGCTCCCCGATGACAAGATGGCATATTACGAAGACCTGGCAGAAATGTATGTCGGCGATGATGTCTCGACTGATTTTTATGCCTGGGTCTTTCCCAAATATGATCACGTCGCCGTCGGCACGGGCACGATGTCGCCCAACAAAGCTGACATCAAAAAACTCCAAGCTGGGATTCGCGCCCGGGCAGCCGCCAAACTACGCGGTGGCAAGATCATTCGCGTCGAAGCGCACCCGATTCCTGAGCATCCCAGACCGCGCCGAGTCGTGGGTCGAGTTGCTCTCGTCGGAGATGCCGCCGGAACGGTCACCAAATCGTCAGGTGAAGGCATTTATTTTGCGGCAAAGTCTGCGCGAATGTGTGCAGAAGCGATCGTCGAATTTTCTGAAAACGGCAGCAAGATTCCAACTGAGGCAGACCTCAAGGTTTATATCAAACGTTGGGATCGGCAATATGGCATCACCTATAAAGTCTTAGATATCTTGCAAACGGTCTTCTACCGCTCAGATGCCACTCGCGAAGCCTTCGTTGAGATGTGTTCTGATCTCGATGTGCAGAAGCTGACGTTTGATAGCTATCTCTATAAGACCGTGGTTCCGGCAAATCCGCTTGTGCAGCTAAAAATTACTGCCAAGACGATCGGAAGTCTGATTCGCGGAAACGCCTTAGCGCCTTAACGCTAGATTGTGTTTTTGCCTGCGATCGCCCCTTGCTGTTAACAGTGTGGGGCGATCGTTTTTTATCGGTAACGTGATCATGATTCCTTCAGTCACCATTCCCAAAATCATTCTCGATACCGATCCTGGAGGAGATGACATCCTTGCTGTTTTGTGGATGCAAAGCTTAGTCAAACAAGGGCTTGCAGAACTGATTGCCATCACTGCCACCGCCGGAAACGTCTCGGCAAAAAAGACTTTCTCTAACGCTAGTCAAATTCTTAAACTAGTAGGGTCACCGACGATCGAGGTGGGGCGAGGAGTCGCTCTCAGCCACAATGCTAACGAGGATGCGGCTCATATTCACGGCAACGATGGCATGGGCAACTTATCAAAAACGCTGCCGCCGCCCACTCACGATTATGAAACAGCCCGATATTCTGACGAGATTCTGATCGACAAACTCAACGCCATGCCGGGAGAGATTACGCTGGTGGCGATCGGACCGCTCAACAACCTCGCCGCTGCCGAACAAAAGAGTCCGGGAATTCTCAAAAAAGCGAAAGAAGTGGTGATCATGGGCGGCGCATTCTTCTGCCCTGGAAACGTCACCCCTCATGCAGAATTTAACATTTGGTTTAACTCAGAAGCCGCAGACCTTGTTTTAACCAGTCGAGATGATGTTGTAATCATGCCGCTCGATGTCACCAGAAATCTGATTTTTACACGAGAAATGGCACGATCGATCAACTTAATAAATTCAGAAAATGATCAATCTAAATTTATGAATCACCTTTGCGAATTCATGATCACCACAGCGATCGACTATCGAGAAACAAACGGAGTTCAAGGGTTTTTAGTTCACGATGCGGCGACGATCGGCTACTTGTTCTACCCTGAGACGCTCTTGATCAGCAGAGCCAGAGTTTGCGTTGAAACTAAAGGCGAATGGACTCGTGGACAAACCTTAATCGATCGCCGAAACCGAGCAAAGCAAAGTGCCAATGCCTGGGTCGCGTTACAGGTTGATTCGACCGGATTTTTTACCCGATTTGTTGAAGATTTAAAGACGCTGGTCAGATAGCGCTTTATGCGTCAAATCGTAATGCTTGACCTCGCACTGCTGTCTGAAGTTTGCCATGGTCATAGACGACTTGCCCCCCGACGATCGTCACCTGCGCCCAACCCGTCAAGCTCCAGCCCTCAAACGAACTCCAGCCACATTTAGACAACACTTCCTCACGCAATACCGGGTGATAATTATCCAGATCTACAAGCACTAAATCGGCATCATAACCGGGAGCGATCGCCCCTTTATTGGGAATTCGATAAGCTTTAGCAACAGCACTCGACATCCAGTTTGCGACTTGAGCAACGGTGCAGCGTCCCTGTGCTGCTTGAGTCAACATCAGCGCTAACGACGTTTCAACTCCCGGCATTCCAGAAGGTGTATTGGGGTAAGCCTGCGCCTTTTCTTCAAGGGTGTGAGGTGCGTGATCGGTGGCGATAAAGTCGATGACTCCATCTAATAGCGCTTGCCAGAGCACCTCATTATCGTGGGGCGATCGTAACGGCGGATTCATCTGCGCCATCGTGCCAATAGTTTTGTAAGCGCTTGTATTTAACAACAAATGCTGCGGAGTCACTTCTGCGGTCACCCAGGCAGGTTTATCGTGCCGCAAAAGTTCGGCTTCTTCGGCGGTAGACAGGTGCAAAATGTGGAGACGACGTTGATATTTTTTAGACAGTTTTAGCGCTAATTGCGTCGCATTTAAAGCAGCCTGATTGTCCTGAATTTGTGAGTGAATAGCGGGATCAGTTTGTCCAGCAAATTGGGCACGGCGATCGCGAATTCGGGCCTGATCTTCAGCGTGAACTGCAATCAAGCGATCGCCCTTGGCAAAAATCGGATCTAACGCAGTTTCTTCATCCACCAATAAATCACCGTGCATCGACCCCATAAAAATCTTGATGCCCGGTGTCGGATTGGCTTCTGATAAGTCGGGCAAGTTTTCAGCCGTTGCGCCGATAAAAAACCCATAATTGACGAGACATTTCTCGGATGCGCGTTTGAGTTTGTCGTCTAACGCAGCTTGAGTTGTCGTCAACGGTTTGGTATTGGGCATCTCTAAAAACGAGGTCACACCGCCCCGCGCACAGGCGCAACTCGCTGTAAATAAGTCTTCTTTATATTCCAGTCCCGGTTCTCGAAAATGGACTTGGGGGTCGATGACTCCGGGTAATAACGTTAAGCCTGTCGCGTCGATCGTGAGGGTGCGATCGTCGATCGGTGAGAGATCTGCACCAACCCCCACAATCTGCCCCTCCTGAATTTGTACCGCTCCTAAAATAAGCTCGCCATTTGGCAGCAAAATTTGAGCGTTTTGAATCACCAGAGATAAGTTATCCATAGCTTCTTTTCTCAATTCTTTATGGCGAGGGCATTCCCGGCGGATTAAGTCACAGACGGCATTAATAGGTTTCTAATGCAGAATAAAATAGTATCCTTAAATACGTCTGCATTCTAAAGACAAACAACCTTTATTAGACCTCCTGCACAAATCTGGGAACGCCCCCCAAATCCCCCAAATCTGGGGGACTTTGAACTCCGGTTCTTCAGATTTGGGGGGTTAGGGGGCGAAATCGCAGGGTGGTTTACGTCGAGAATTTTATTCATGCAAGAGGTCTATTCTTTCGGGCTGAAAACGTCTCTGGTATGCTTTACAAGCAGCGTGGTGCCGCCTCAAGGAGTATTACTGCTTCTGAAGACCGGCTACTTAACTGCCCACAAACTGCCTGATACCGAATATTACAACGTTTCTCAGGAGAGAAAAAGAGTTATTTTTATCGAATTTCTGATGAACCTAGAAAAGAAATTTTCTTTTAACCTGCTAAGAATAGCCTTTCTCTCTGCCTGTCGATAGAAGTTAAGCAGAGAACTCCGTCAACTGAGTTAACATCCATTTATCAATAGGCTGCGTTTTATGTCTTGGGGCAACCTCCTACAACCTGATCTGATTTTAGAAAGCTCTATTCTCAGTTTGACTCCTGAAATTATTCAGCGTTCTGGTCTAAAAGGGCTAGTGCTGGATGTTGATGAAACGTTGGTGCCGATCACATCTGCTCACGCCTCTGAAGAGCTACAGCCTTGGATTGAGGCAGTCCAGCAGGTCGCAACGCTCTGGTTAGTCAGCAATAACATTAGCGAAGCGCGGATCAAGCGCATTGCCGAGCCACTTCGTCTGCCTTACATTATTGGGGCCGTAAAGCCTTCTCGTCGCAAACTCAGACGCGCCTTAACGGGGATGAATTTGCCCCCCAACCAGGTTGGAATGGTGGGCGATCGCCTGTTTACAGATGTGCTTGCCGGAAATCGTCTGGGAATGTTTACAATTTTGGTCAAACCGATGGTAAACCCCGCAGAAGCCATTCGACGCTACCCGATTCACAACTTTGAGGTGTGGCTTTCTCAATTGCTAGGAGCTTCTTTGACTCCGCACAAGCACTAATCCTGCGGCAGCGTTTTAGCGAGCTTTATTCGGCAGCAAGTTCTGCCAGTTCTAGCCAGCGATCGGTCGCGGTTTCGATCGTGTGTTCTAGCTCTGCCATGCGTGCCGAAAGTTTTTCTACTTCCGAGAAGCCATCAGGCGGATTGCGATGCAGCGTTTTCTCAAGGTCGGCTTTTTCAGCTTCCATTTGCGGAATTTGAGCTTCCAACGTTTCAAACTCGCGTTTCTCTTTATAAGAAAGCTTTCGAGCTTTAACCGTCACCATTGCCCCGGCAGGCTGCTCGATTGGTTTGGCAGATTTCTGACTCGCGGCGGTTAGTTTTTCCGCGTCTTCTTCTGCTTTTTTGTAATCTAGATAAACCGAGTAGTTGCCAGGATATTTGCGAATGTTGCCACCCGGTTCGAGCGAGAAAATGGTATCGACGGTGCGATCGAGAAAATAGCGATCGTGCGACACCACAATCACACAGCCGTTAAAGTCTTCTAGATATTCTTCTAAGATTGCCAGCGTTTGCACATCAAGATCGTTGGTCGGCTCGTCTAAAATCAAAACGTTGGGCGCACTTAGCAAGACTTGCAGCAAGAATAATCGCCGTTTTTCGCCTCCAGACAGTTTGTGAATGGGCGAATATTGCTGACTGCCGGGGAATAAGAATTTCTCTAGCATTTGAGAGGCTGTGATCACCGTCCCGTCTGCTAGCGTCACCAATTCTGCCGTTTCTTTGAGATAGTCAATTACTCGCTGATCTTGATTGAGCGAGTTGAGCAAATCATCTGAGTGTTGATCAAAATAGCCGATATGAATAGTGCTACCAATATCCACCGTGCCAGAGTCGGGCGTTAACCTTGCTGTTACCAAATTCATTAGCGTCGATTTTCCGGCACCGTTTGCGCCAATGATGCCGACTCGATCGTCCGGGCTAAATTCGTAAGTAAAATCTTTGATCAAAGTCTGATCGCCAAACGATTTTGAGACGTTGGTGATCTCAATCACTTTCTTACCAATTCGGCGACCTGCGGTGGCGATATCAACCTTGCCGTTAGCTTGTTTGAATTCGCGATCGCGCATCTCGTGAACGCGATCTGTGCGCGCTTTTTGTTTTGTGCTTCGCGCTTTTGGGCCTCGACTCAGCCACTCTAATTCCCGACGCAATACGCCTTGATGTTTGCGTTGAGTGCTGGCAACCGATTCTTCAGCCAGCGCTTTTTTCTCTAAGTAGTAGGAATAGTTGCCAGAGTAGGCGTAGAGATCGCCGCGATCGATTTCTAAAATGCGATTGGTGACGCGATCGAGAAAGTAGCGATCGTGGGTGATCAACAGCAGCGCACCGCGATAGCGATTGAGATAACTTTGCAGCCATTCCACAGACAGCGCATCTAGGTGGTTAGTCGGCTCATCCATCAGCAGCATATCGGGCTGAGACAGCAGCGCTGTGGCAAGGGCAATTCGCTTACGATAGCCGCCTGAGAGGTCGCCAATTCGAGCGGTAAGATCTTCAATTCCTAGCTCGGTGAGAATAATTTTGGCGTTGGTTTCAAGTTCCCAGGCTCCGGTCGAGTCCATTTTTTCAGACACTTCAGAGAACCGCGCCATGATTTGATTTTGGTCGCCTTGCCCGTGGGCTAATTTGTCAGAAAGCTCTTCGTATTCGCGCACCAGTGCCATCTGCTCGCCACTATCGGCAAACACTTGCTCAAGCACCGTGTGGTCTTCGTCAATTTCGGGCTGCTGCGGCAAATAAACGAGTCGCATACTTGGATTGACGAGGCGTTGACCAGCATCGATCGACTCCAACCCGGCAATCATTTTGAGCAGGGTTGATTTGCCAGACCCGTTGGTGCCAATCAGCCCCACCTTGTCGCCTTCTTCAACGGTGAAGCTAGCATCTTTCAGCAGTTCTTTAATGCCGAAGTCTTTTTTAATCGATCGAAGGGTAAGCAGACTCATGCGATTTTGGGTGGAGGCAGTTATGTGAGCAGGTTAGCACTTCATAGATCGTAACGTGGAAAACTCATTCAGTTGACTTAATGAATAAATGTGGTACTCTTGTACTAAATCTGGATATTTTAGCTTGTGATTCTATCCGCCGAAATAAGAAGTCTAAGCACCAATTAGAATTCAAAGTTTTCCTGATCTGCAACTTTTGTCTAGAAGTAGGATCAAGCGCCTGCATACACAAAAAGTTACAGATTGAGGATGGTTATGGCTGAAGAAACTCTGCTAAGAAGCTTCTTACCCAAAGAAGTTGTCGATGGGCTTCCAGATGCTCTCAAGCAAGACTTAGAGGAAGCATTAAAGGGTATGAATGAATATCGCAATAAGTATAAGAGACGCATTAAAACGATCTATCAAGGTAAGCAAAGCACCGATCAGTTGTTTCTCACTCACATAAATGGCAATGTGGAACTTGCCCAACAGCATAATCTTAAAGAGCTAGTGAGTTTAGCCGCACATTGTATCGTGATTGGAGATCGAGAAATACTTGACACATTTGTGGTTCAGCCTCTAAGAGAAGGACGCTTAGGAATATCAACTGAAGATATTGGAGCCTACTGCTATTCACTCTCTGGGCGAGAACAATCTGACACAACACCTGAGCAGGAAAAAGCCTACTTGAGAATTTTGATCAAGGAATTACAAACATTTGTACAACATCCCGTCAATCGATAAAAGGCTAGTTGCCTGAGCCTTCTTTCTGCTTGTTCTTATATTGCTTGAAATCATTCCAGCCTTCTTCTTTAGACCATCGGGGCGCATCAATCAATGACTGACGAGATGCACTAATCTCCTCAGAAAGCCTACTTGACAGGAGAATTAGATCTCGAATTGAGTATTCGTAGATGTCCTGAAGAGACTGTATTTCATTAGTTAGATTATCTCTTTCACCATTGCTAATCTTGCTGTCTGCACACAACAACTGAGTTTTATCTACAAGACCTCTAATCTTCAACTTAAACTCTTCGTTTTTCTTCTCTAACTCTTTTAGCGGTTGTAACGCTGCATCTTCCAAATCATAGACTCTGCTGGTAAGAGCATCAACTGTATCAGCTTGAGTAATTTTCCTTTTCCAATTCTTTAATACTGGCTTGAGAGATTTTCTTTGCCAAACGCATGTAGCAGCTATCAATATTGCGATTAATAGAGACGCTTTTCTTAAATCAAACCCATCCTTAAAAACATCTTTTAAGATATCTATCAATTTGTCTATAAGCAGTTCCATATCCACTTCCTGACTTAACTAGGTAGAACGCTACACCTTTGGACTGAAAAGTCTTACCAACAATACTTGATAAAAGTGATAATGCGACTGTGACTACCAAGCCGTAGCACTTTTTTATGTTGCTTACTGTACTCGATTGGAAAATCTGAAGACGACATTGGAAGCAAAGCTATTGACCTCTGTCGGTTCAGGTGCTTGAACGACGATCGCTCCCTCCTCAAACCCCATTTTCAAGCCGCAGTTTTGCTTCTTTTTCAAACCACGCTACGACTTGTGGCACCGTTAGATCTTCGATCGCGACTCCGGCATCTGTCGCCGATCGCTCTAAAGGCTTGATCGCCGAAATCGTCAGTTGCGTAAAGAATGGTTTGAAATTGCTATCCATTCCCTGCTGCAAACTGGGATCGTTAGCCACCCAATCAGCAATTTGTTGGGGATCTAAATCAGCGATCGCTTGGTTTGATTGTTGCGCGACTTGCTTGAGCGATCGCAGCGCGTAGATGGCGACTCTGACTGAGAAGCGATCGCGGGAAGTCAACAGCGCTTTGTCAACCTCAGCACACTCATCAGGCGTGAGAAATTCTGTAGGAGATGCGGGCAAATCAGTCATAAAACCAGTAGAGAAAACCGTAACCATCACGCTTAAATTCTAGACTACCCGATCGATCTCTCCTACCTGTTTAGCCTTTACTTACCACACTTGACCCTTGACAATTTACAATCAGTAATAGAGCTAGAGCCAGGGAGGAGAAGTCCTTGATAGTCGACATCATTGAAATTTAGCCTGTACTTGTTATGAAAGCACTATTGAATGCTTC
>JAYVFW010000484.1:0-8561 GCA_043772715.1 Phormidesmis sp.
CAACAAGCATCTCCTAGAAACCTTTATTCTCAAGTTAGACTTGGAGCCAACGTTGATTCAATCCCATCCCAACTACCAAGACCTATGCAACTACGGCGCTATCGCCGCTTGAATTTGTCCGGAGTATTGTCAAAGGGCATGAGGATAGTGTCAGGAGTGTGAGTTTCAGTCCCGATGGCAAGACGATTGCGTCGGGCGGTGATGACACCATTAAGCTGTGGAGCTGGGATTTCAAGAGTTTGATGTCTCTAGGCTGCGACTGGATACACGACTATTTGATGACAAACCCTGACGCGAGAGAGGACGATCGAAAGATGTGCGGCATCTCAGGCAAGAAGATTGAACAAACCAAGACCGGAGATTAGAAGAACACTTTAACTGCGCTGAGTTTTGACGCGAATCGCTTCACGATAGATCTTCGATCTCTGGATCTTCCAGAAATGATAAGCCGCATCGTAAGCCGCCAGATTATGCTCACGCGCGATCGTCAACGTAGCCTCGATCGATTGCTCAACAGGTTTAGCATCGATAGAATGAAGGCTAGCAATCGTAACAGAGCCATTACTTCAGCGATTTGTTCTACCTGTGCAACTGTAGTTTGCGTTGAGCTAGCGGACACCAGAGAAAGGAGCGATCGCACAGGATAAGAGATGACCCATCGTTCACTTTCTGAGAACAGGCGCTTACCGATGCAATGCCGCAGCTTCATCCAGGCATAAACTGCTACGATCGCACCACCTACTCTGATGCCAGCGCCAGTCATGACGACCCTACTCAAACCTTCAACGCTCATTCCCAAAGGGCTGCGGGTGCAGCAAATCAACAACCTCACTTTGTTCAAATTCACAGACGAACTCGGCGATCGTCTGCAAACCCTCCTCGACCAGAAAAAAGCTGGCACTTTGACCTCAGATCAAGCACTTGAGCTAGAAGCGATCGGAGAACTCGACGAAATTTTTAGCTATATCAACGCGGTCATGACGACCAGAGCGAATGAGCATTCCTAAATCGCTTTATGAAATCGTTCGGCAACGTGCCCAATTTCAATGCGAATATTGTCACTACCCCGAACTTCTCAGTTCTGCGCCGCTCTCGATTGATCACATCCAGCCCCGATCGCTTGGCGGCAGCGATGACCTGAACAACCTTGCCCTAGCCTGCCGCCGCTGCAATGAGAGGCGCTACAACTTCACAACCGGGATAGACCCGGAAACTGAGACGGAAGTTGCACTCTTTAATCCACGATCGCAACAATGGTCAGACCATTTCATCCGGTCAGCCAATGCCTTGCAGATTATTGGCAAAACCTCGACGGGACGGGCAACTTGCAATCGTCTAGATCTGAATGATGAACGCCGCGAAGAACCCTTCATCCAGAATGCTCGACAGCAATGGGGGGCAGGTGGACTTCACCCTCCAAAGGATGATCCGCGCTTTTAAGGAGACATTAGGACGACTACCCTTCGGGAACTGCATAGCGACCGTGAAGCGCGGGTTAAAAAACGTTCTTTGAAATACCTTTTGACCAAAGCTATTTAAAGCTGACAAATGTAGGACTTACGCAAACCTCGGAGGTTTTAACCAAGAATCAAGCATCGTGACCAACATCGTGGCTTAAACCTCCGAGGTTTTGGTCAAAATGCGTAAGTTTCTAGGTATCGAACGTAGCGCCCCCGTGCCAACCCCTGACATATAGAGGGCAACCACGGGGGGATTGCCCCTACAAATCATCCCTCTATTTAGCAACGCCACTTTTTATAAATTTTCGTTAGAATAGGATGCTGACGAAAATTTAAGACTGACCCTCCTCAGCTAGTCTTGGTTAATCCCCTCATTCCTCAATTTTGCTTATGTCCTTGCCCATTGTTGCTATTATTGGTCGTCCCAACGTGGGCAAGTCAACCCTCGTCAACCGCTTCTCAAAGCTGCAAGACGCGATCGTCTTTGATGAACCCGGCGTAACCCGCGATCGCACTTACAAACCTGCCTTTTGGGGCGATCGAGATTTTTTGGTGGTTGACACGGGCGGATTAGTGTTTGATGACGACACCGAGTTTTTGCCCCTGATTCGTGAACAAGCATTGGCGGCTTTGGCAGAGTCAAGCGCGGCTATTTTTATCGTCGATGGTAAAGAAGGCTTAACCACCGCCGACGAAGAAATTGCCCGATGGCTGCGTCAACAGCCCGTTCCAGTTTTGCTGGCAGTCAACAAATGTGAATCGGTAGAAGATGGTCTGACTCAATCTGCCGAGTTTTGGAGTTTGGGGATCGGCGAACCCTTCCCGGTGTCTGGCATTCATGGCAACGGCACGGGCGAACTGATGGATCAACTGCTAACGCATCTCCCTGACACCAGTTTGATTGAAGACGTTCAAGAAACCCGCGTCGCGATCGTCGGTCGCCCCAATGTTGGCAAATCTAGCTTGCTCAACGCCTTTGTCGGAGAAAAGCGCTCGATCGTCAGTCCGATTTCGGGCACCACGCGAGACGCGATCGATATGGTTGTCGAGCGCGGAGACAAACCCTATCGCCTGATTGACACCGCCGGAATTCGCAAGAAAAAGAACGTCGAATATGGGCCCGAATTTTTTGGCATCAACCGCGCATTCAAAGCGATCGACCGTTCCGATGTCGTGTTATTCGTGCTAGACGCAGTGGATGGAGTCACCGAACAAGACCAAAAATTGGCAGGGCGGATCGCCGATGAAGGTCGCGGCTGTGTGATCGTCGTCAATAAATGGGACGCGATCGAGAAAGACTCGACCACCATTTATGAATATGAAAAGCTGATCGGCGATCGCTTACACTTTCTCGAATGGGCAGAAACCATCTTTATTAGTGCCGAAAAAGGTCAGCGCGTGGAGAAGATTTTTGACCTGATTGACATCGCCGCCGAACAGCACCAGCGCCGAGTTAGCACCTCTGTGATTAACGAAGTGCTAGAAGACGCAGCCCGATGGCACTCGCCCCCCACCACGCGCCAAGGTCGCCAAGGCAGAATCTATTACGGCACCCAGGTCAGCACCCGTCCCCCGACGATCGCGCTATTTGTCAACGATCCCACTCTGTTTAACGAAGGCTATCGGCGCTATGTCGAGCGGCAGTTTCGGCAATCGCTTGGGTTTAAAGGCACTCCAGTTCGCCTCTTGTGGCGCGGCAAAAAAGTGCGCGAAATGGAACGCGGCAGCGTGAATCGAGCGATTAAGGTGAGAACTAAGGTCTAAGGTTTAACGTAGATTCGATGAGATTTCTCGCAGCGATTACAGTTCAGGAACGCCCCCCTAGTCCCCCAATTCTGGGGGGAACTGGAGTTCAAAGTCACCCAGAATGGAGGGATTTAGGGGGCAGAAGCCCCAAAAGACGCAGCGAAAGAACTCATCGAACTGGCGTTAAGGTTTAGAGCTTGGCGAATCTCAACCGCCCAAAATCCCTCAGCCCAAAATCGAATGGATTTACTGCGATCGCTGCCCCTCGGTCTTTATCTAGAACAACCCATCACCTGGCTGCATCGACTTGATCCCCGCGTCAAGCTGGCGTGGCTGATGAGCTTTTTAGCTACCCCGCTACTGGCAAGCCCAGAGTGGCGGATTTTTTTGGTGCTTTTTTTAGTGCTGATCACGGTGTCAGCGATGATTCCTCTGCGCGTGTGGAAGCAGCAGATCGGCTGGCTAGCGCTGCTGGCGCTGTATGTGTTTACGTTAGTCTCGATCGCCCCAGATGGCTTAAATGCCAATCACCAAGCCCGATTGCCCGAAAACGAACTAGCATTCGTTCAGCAGCCCAATACGGTGTCTCTGCCCGTCGCGCCGCCTACCTGGTATAACCCGTTTAATTTTGGTAAAAAGCCTGGTGTTCAAGACGCAGCCGTTAAGGCGCTCAAACGTCCCGATCTGCCTCAACCAACGACTTACCGCTATACTTTGCTGAAGCGAGGGCCGCTCACGGTGACGCGGCGATCGCTCGATCTCGCAATTCGGATCAGCACCCTTTTATTTACTTTGCTTTACAGCACCAATTTATATCTTCTGACCACGGCTCCTGAAGAAATCACCGCTGGACTTGAAGATTTGATGAG
Organism: Phormidesmis sp.; assembly: GCA_043772715.1. Classification (GTDB taxonomy): domain Bacteria; phylum Cyanobacteriota; class Cyanobacteriia; order Leptolyngbyales; family Leptolyngbyaceae; genus Phormidesmis_A. The sequence goes on from JAYVFW010000484.1 coordinate 4,076, forward strand.
TCCCCTGCGCCGAATTGGAGTGCCCGTAACCGAAATTGCATTGACGTTGACGCTTTCCCTGCGCTTTATTCCCCTCGTGTTAGAAGAATTTCAGAACTTAGTGCGATCGGTGAGAACCCGTGCGATTAACTGGAAAAAACTTGGACTTCGGCGCAGCGTACAGGTTTGGATGTTGGTTGCAGAGCGGCTCTTAGAAAATCTGCTGCTGCGAGCAGAACAGATTGCTAGCGCCATGAAAGTGCGAGGGTTTACTAGCCCCGATCAGCATCGCGTTGAGTGGCACCAGTTGCGCCTCAAGCGACTAGACTGGTTAGCGCTAGGTGGTTTAGCGCTGCTGTGGGTGGCAAGATTTGTTTGAAGAATTGCAACAGATCTGGAATGCTGAAACAAGCTATGGGGGAACTTTGTGGCTTTTTGGATCAAGCTGACCTTCGATCGCACCCTTTATGTCATCGACTTAGACCGGATCGCCGCCTTTTACCAGACTTCAACGGGTCGAGTCGCGTTTAGTTTGTCTAGTGAAAACGTCACGATCGTCGTCAACCAGCAAAAAGACCCTGACACCTATCAAACGATTTTGAACTATATCGAGCAAACCACCGGACACTGCTTAGAGGAATAAAAGGTTTCAGAATTCAATCCCAATGCCCCTCCGCTCTAATGCTAGCTTCGCCGCGCCGACCATGCCTGCCTGGTTGCCTAGCTTTGCGGGCAAAAGCTGCAAGCCTTGACGAGAACTAGGCAACACCCGCTGATTAATTTCTGACCAGATTGCTGGAAAGAAAAATTCGGCACTGGCACTGATGCCGCCCCCAATCACGATCGCTTCAGGAGTCAACACATAAATCAGACTACTCAGCCCAATTCCCAAGTCTCGCCCATAGAGCCGCCAAAACTCTAACGCATCGGGTTCTCCTGTCTGGGCAAGTTTGCTGAGTTGGTCAGGCTCTAGCCCGGTGCGCCGACGAATCGCTGCGATCGCAGCATACTGTTCGAGTGAGCCGCGATTGCCACTATTGCAGAGCGGCGCGTCATCTATTGGGTTGAGGGCAATTAAGCCCAACTCTCCAGCAGCGCCGTCTCGTCCGACAAACAGGCTGCCATTGATGATAATTGCGCCGCCCACCCCGGTGCCTAGCGTCAACAGAATTAAGTCTTGCAAGCCTTGCCCCGCCCCTAGCCAAGCCTCGCCCACGCCCGCACAGTTGGCATCGTTTGCCAGCACGGTCATTCGCCCAGTCTTGGCTTCGAGCCAATCGGCAAGCGGCACATCTTGCCAGCCCGCCAAATTGATCGCCACTCTAGCAATCCGCCCTTCTGCATCGGCAGGGCCAGGCGTTCCGACTCCGATCGCTCGGCTCTTATGATCGGGATCAATTTGGGCGATTGCCGCCACGATCGCGGTCAATACGGCTTCTGGCGTTGCAGGTTGAGGCGTTGGCACCGTTAAAGATTGTAAACAAACGCCATCGGGTCTAAATCGCCCCAGTTTGATTGCGGTTCCTCCTAGATCAATGCCTAGAACCTGAGTTCTATTTGTCAGTTCCATAGTGTCTCCGTTGCCTCCCATGCGGGAACTTGACCTGTTTAGGGCAACCCCTGCCACGCCTGCGCCACGATCTCACTCAGCCAACGGCGTTGTGCCTGCTCTAGCAAGCTATCATCTGCCAAAATTTCTGATAGCAACTCTTCTAAAGACTGTCCTTTGGCTCGTGCCAGTTGGACAACCTCTGCGATCGCGGCAACAATTAGTTCTTCATTAACGGGTTTTTGTCGAAATGCAACGATTTCTTGGGGATTCGCTGGAATAGGATAGTTCATGGCAGGGTTACACAGCGCTATAGTCGCAGTCAATTATGAGAGAGTTGTAAAGTTTCTTTAGAATGTTTGGTATTCAGGAGTCTATCTTATTTTGATCGCCTGTCAAGCCCCTCCCCTCAGTAAATCTATCGGAGTTTAGATCCCCCAAATGAAAGAGATTCTTTATTTAGAGGTTCCTACCCCCCATATGGAGCAGGTGATGCACTGGCTTCAGCAGGAGTATCAGCCCGAAATTGGGGAGAAAGTGCCGACAGCAGCAGGTTTTCGGCTGCGGGTGACTTCGCAAAATGTGGGAACCGCTGATCAACCGACTCCTAAATCTGAGAACTTTGAGGAACTCTCGGTTTTTATTTGGACACTTCAGCGCACCACTTATCTCAAAGTGTTTCGCTGGGCATCGCGATCGCTGCCTCACGAAAAATCTTTTGTGCGGCATCTGACCCAAGCGATTAGAACACACTTTCCGCAAAACTATCCGGCACCTGCCCAAATTGACCTCTCAAATCAGACAATCTTTGAGGCATTGGCAGACGCATATCCCCAAACCGTCCACTATTTTCAGAAAATGCCCAACGGCGAATCTGACCTGACTCGCGTCTATTGGTGGGAACAGCGCTGGCGGGAAGGCGTGAAAAATCCTCAAAAGCCCAGACAAGTCGTTTTTCAAGACCCGGAAACGCCCAAGTCCAAAATCCCAAGTCCAAAATCCCAAAATCCTCCCACCTACGACCTGATTTATGTGGGTGGCGCTCTAGGCACGATTCACGCGGCTGTGATGGCTCGGTTGGGCTATCGGGTGCTGCTGATCGAGCGCTTACCGTTTGGACGCATGAACCGCGAATGGAACATTTCGCGCAGCGAGTTTCAGAGTTTGATTGATTTAGAGTTATTTACCCCGGCGGAGTTCGATCGCGTCATTGCCAGAGAATATATCGACGGGTTCCATAAGTTTTTTGATGCCAACAATCCGCCGCAGGCAAAAGCCCGAGTGCTGCACACGCCAACGGTTTTGAATATCGCGATCAACTCCGATAAACTGCTGAAGCTCTGCGGCGAAAAGTTGCGCGAGTGTGGCGGCGAAATCTGGGAAGAAACCGAATTTTTGCGAGCCGACATCAGCCCCGATCGCGTCACAATTCAGACCCAGCATTTGCCTTCTCAAAGTCAAAAACAGGTCACAGGACGCTTGCTGATCGATGCGATGGGAACAGCTTCTCCGATCGCGTGGCAACTCAATGGCGGGCGCGCTTTTGATAGCGTCTGTCCGACGGTCGGAGCGGTAATCAGTGACGGGTTTGAGCCAGGAGTCTGGGATTCTCAATTTGGCGATGTGCTCAACAGCCACGGCGATATCTCGCGAGGACGGCAACTAATTTGGGAGCTATTCCCAGGCGAAGGCAAAGATCTAACTTTTTATCTGTTTCACTATCACGAAGTGCATCCCGATAACCCCGGTTCGCTGCTAGAGATGTATGAGGATTTCTTTACGATCGTCCCTGAATATCGGCGCTGCGACCTGGAGAAACTTGTGTGGAGCAAGCCAACTTTTGGCTACATTCCGGGTCACTTTAGCATCAATGATCACGATCGTCAGGTGGCATTCGATCGATTAATGGCGATTGGTGACGCTGCCTCGCTGCAATCACCGCTGGTCTTTACGGGGTTTGGTTCGCTGGTGAGAAACCTCTCTCGCATGACTCATTTGCTTGACACTGCCCTCAGACACGACTTGTTAAGAGCGCGGCATCTCGATCGTATTCGCGCTTATCAAAGCAATGTTGCCGTCACCTGGCTGTTCTCAAAAGGCATGATGGTGCCCACAGGGAGATCTCTGCCGCCTCAGCAGGTGAATGCGATGCTCAACACCTTTTTTGATGTGTTAGCCACTCAGCCACCTGACATTGCAGAAGCGTTTATCAAAGACCGAGTAACCTGGCTGCGGTTTAACCAGATGGCGATTATTGCGGCGGTTAAAAACCCATCACTGCTGCTGTGGATCTGGGAAATGGCAGGCGCAAAAGACCTGATGCGATGGCTCGGCAGCTACTTTAACTTTGGGTTAAATGCGCTGTTAAGCTGGATTTTTGCGGGCTGGTTTCCGGGAGTTTTGCACCGATCGCAGCCTTGGGTAGAACTGCGTTTTCCGGCGCTGTGGTTGTGGCTATTGTCCCACGCTTATGCGATCACCTATGGCATGGGCAAACCACAAGCGATGCCAAAGCCAAGGTTTTCGGCGCGTGGGTTGCCACCTGAACTGTCAGAGTCTCATTTAGATCCAAACACAACGACTAGAGAAAGCCAGGTTACAAGCTGAAGAGTTTAGGCTTTGTAAAATGAGGGAATGAAACCACTATAGGGGTAGTGCCCCGGCTACTGTGTACACACAAGTCTCTCGACTCGTCATTGCTGAGATCTTCGCCCCCTAGATCCCCCATTCTGGGGGACTTTGAATTGGAGTAACTCAAAGTCCCCCAGAATGGGGGATCTAGGGGGCTGAAAGGACTGGAACGCAGCGACAAAGACTTATGTGTACACATTAGCTCCCTAGGGAGAAGGGCTGGCGAGGGCTTCGCCCCACTTCGTGAGGAGGGCGGTAAGCTAGGCATCACAACGATTTGAACTTAAGTTGTTGACACTACTGTGCCCCCGTGCCTACCCCCGACGG
>JAYVFW010000485.1:0-2982 GCA_043772715.1 Phormidesmis sp.
TTGAATCCCTCAAAGCATAAGCTGTCAAATACTTAAACTTAGTGTGATAAAGGAGATAAAACGGTGGCTCAACTTCAAGAAATGACTCAAACCCCTACATTAGCTCTATCGACATCGCCCCTCAGAGGAGCCACAGCAACCGAACTTCGTCCTTGGGGTTCATTCACCACCCTTGAAGAAGGACGCGGCTATAAAATTAAGCGAATCGAAGTAAAACCCGGACACCGCCTCAGCCTTCAAATGCACCACCATCGCAGCGAGCATTGGATCGTGGTTTCAGGGACTGCTAGAGTCACCTGCGGTGAAGAAGAACTCGTACTCAGCAGCAATCAATCAACCTACGTTCCTCAATGCACCGCCCATCGCTTAGAAAACCCTGGCGTAATTTCTCTCGTGCTCATCGAAGTTCAAAACGGTGAGTATTTGGGCGAAGATGACATTATTCGCTTCCAAGATGATTATGCTCGTGCTGGTTCTAACAAATAATTAGCCACTCCATCAGTTCAACATCAAGATTAACGAGGCGGTCAATTCTTTGGCTGCCTCATATTTTTTAAAGTCCTTGAATCTAAATGCTATGAGTATGGCTTTGCGCGATACGATTGGCATCACATCTTGTTTGCGCTGAACGCCCGATCGTATGATTCATCTAAGCCATTCTGCTGTTGAGGAAATTCTTCGCCTCAAGCTCAGGCAGCAAAACTCACAGGTCTTTTTCCGTCTGAGCATTCAACCTGTCGGCTGTTTTGGGCGATCCTATTCAACTAAATTTGATCAAGTCTTGCAGTCAGAAGACCAGATTTTTGACTGTAACGGCATTCAAGTCACGATCGACCCCGACAGTCTGACTCATATGCAAGGTTTGACGCTAGACTATTCAGAGGATCTGATGGGAGGAAGCTTTCGCTTTCACAACCCTAATGCCGTCAAAAGCTGTGACTGCGGGAACTCATTCTCGATCGCAGAGGCATGATTGGAATCACTCAATCAGATGCCTGAACATCTCTATCACTTTGCCCAGCGGCAATTATAAAAATTGTTTGACAGGGGCATTGGAAGATTGGTATGCTCAATAGTTGTTGAAAGTTGGAACAGTCAAAAGACTGCACACGCTATAAAATGCCCACAATCCAGCAACTCATTCGTGACGAGCGCTACAAAGCGCAGAAGAAGACTAAATCTCCGGCTCTCAAGAGTTGCCCGCAGCGTCGTGGTGTCTGTACGAGAGTCTACACAACGACTCCGAAAAAGCCTAACTCCGCCTTGCGTAAAGTCGCACGGGTTCGGCTGACTTCCGGTTTTGAGGTTACTGCTTACATTCCCGGCATCGGTCACAATCTCCAAGAACACTCTGTTGTAATGATTCGCGGCGGTCGGGTCAAAGACCTTCCCGGAGTTCGCTACCACATCATTCGTGGAACGCTTGACACAGCAGGTGTTAAAGACCGCAAGCAAGCCCGCTCCAAGTACGGTGCAAAGCGTCCTAAGAAAGCTTCATAAGACCCGTTAGATAGCCAAGCACTTGCTTGAGATTCTTACAGTCTTTTGATTTCATTCGTTGTCAGCTATATCTAGCTAGCCCTCGTTTGTTAGTCGTTATCGTTTAGAGAACAGCTTTGAGGAAAGTTCTTTGTATATGGCTTTCTCAAGATTGTTCGTGCGCTCTGGCTTCTGCTTACACTCTGTCACCCTGAAAAGGTTGCAACCAAAGTAAATCCTTGATTTTTTCCTAGAAGGCTCACTATGTCTCGTCGCGTTGTTGTCAAAAAGCGTCCAGTTCCCCCCGATCCGGTTCATAACTCTCGCCTCGTCAGCATGATGATGCGTAGAATCATGAGAAGCGGCAAGAAGTCTTTGGCTTCTCGCATTATTTATGATGCCTTTGAAACCATCAAAGAACGGACGGGGACTGAACCCCTTGAAGTCTTTGAGCGGGCAGTTCGGAACACAACGCCTTTGGTAGAAGTCAAAGCGCGTCGGGTCGGTGGTGCCACCTATCAAGTGCCGATGGAAGTGCGCCCCGATCGTGGAATCGCGCTTGCCCTACGCTGGCTGATCCAGTTCTCACGTCAGCGTCCCGGTCGAACGATGTCTGCTAGACTCGCCAACGAGTTGATGGATGCCGCTAACGAAACTGGAAGTGCAATCCGCAAACGCGAGGAAACTCATCGGATGGCGGAGGCAAACAAAGCGTTTGCACACTATCGCTATTAAAAAGCCTAAAATCTTAATAGAGGCGATCGTGCTTCTTAACTCACTCATGCGGCAGAGAACAAGGAGGTAGCTGTGGCTCGTACAACCCCGCTCGAACGAGTACGCAACATTGGAATTGCAGCGCACATTGATGCGGGCAAAACAACGACAACCGAGCGGATTTTATTCTACTCAGGGGTCGTTCACAAGATCGGTGAGGTTCATGAAGGAACCGCAACGACTGACTGGATGGAGCAAGAGCGTGAACGCGGCATTACCATCACTGCCGCCGCTATCAGCACCAGTTGGAAGAATCACCAGATCAATATTATTGACACGCCTGGTCACGTAGACTTTACGATCGAGGTCGAACGCTCAATGCGAGTGTTAGATGGCGTGATCGCGGTGTTTTGCTCGGTGGGCGGCGTTCAGCCTCAGTCTGAAACCGTTTGGAAGCAGGCAAATCGCTATAACGTTCCTCGAATCGTCTTCGTCAATAAGATGGATCGGACAGGCGCTAATTTTTATAAGGTGTATGAGCAAGTTCGCGATCGACTCCGGGCAAATGCGGTTCCGATTCAGATTCCGATCGGGGCTGAAGATAAGCTCAGAGGCATTGTAGACCTGGTAAAAATGCGTGCTTACATCTACAACAACGATGCGGGTACAGACATCGAAGAAACTGATATTCCTGACGATGTTAAGGATTTAGCAGACGAGTATCGCACCAAGTTGATCGAATCGGTAGCGGAAACCAGCGACGCTCTCATGGAGAAATACTTTGCTGGC
>JAYVFW010000486.1:0-8534 GCA_043772715.1 Phormidesmis sp.
ACGGTCAGGCTCGCGCCCAGGATCGATAGCCCGTTAACGATCAGCACCTGGTTCTTGGGAAATAGATCGATGAGGATGTTTTCTGTAGGTTTGACGACATACGGGAATAGAGTCCCCGCAAAAATAATTGCGGCGACTCCTTTAAAAGTCAGAGTCTCGAACAGCGATCGGGGTTTAATGGCGGTCATCAAGAAAAATTAGGTGGAGGGGCTAGCCACAATCGATACAGACATGCAGCTAGTTTTAACTACGCAGTTAATATCGGCGATCGATACTTCAAAGCAATCGGCAATAATATGAATATGAAAGCCGACTTCGGCACTGACGCTTTTCTCTGTAGCTACGTCCACACCCACAACCAGATGATAGCACAAGCCAATTTTCTCAGCAGACAAACATCGAGATCCGACCTTCAGCAATTCGTTCAGGCGAGTATCCACCAAAGCTTGTCGCAATAGCAAATTCAGGGGACTCCACGCCCATAGTCGGTCTTCAGATTTGATTACCGCTAATTGCTCCGCGAGGAGAGCTTCTAAGTGAGTGGGAGCACTCACGCTAGTCTGAATTCTGTCTACGTCAATCATGTATTATCTGTGTGGTAGGTACGTTGTTATTTTGGTTGCGTTTTTCAGCGCAGACTTAATGTATCACAGTATTTCTCGATCGTCATAAACTGGGTCGGGTTGATTCAACCCAATCGCTGCGGGTTCGATAGTCGGCACGAGCTTGAGCTGATGCAATCGCAGAATGCCGCGATCTACATGCCCTAGCATATACTGCACTCGGTAGATTCGATCGAGCAAAACGATTCTAGTCGTTTCGACGAATTCGGTTCGCAACACTTTTTCGGCGCTGATATAGCAAGTATACCCCCCAGACGTACTGCTATTGCCAGTTCCAATCGCAATTTGTGAATATCCTTCTTGGACGGCATAAGCGAGGATCCGGCGACAGTCCAATCGATAGTCATTAGCTACACCGTAGTCGCGGTCGCCATCTGTAGTTTTAATTTGTTGGCACAGTTGGATATCCTGCCCAACTTCTTTAATTAGGTCTTGAATACCGCTGAAGTCGAAGTTGAGTTCGCGCATGGGATTAATCGGAAGTACTCAAACAGTGATGTCAGGCGTTAACTGATGTGGTGGCGTGCCATACTCCAGTATTATTGTCGCAGCAGGTGGTGGGAGATAAAAGTTTCGCTCGGCAGGTAATCTCGCGAGAATCGGTACGGATGTCAATCGACCGAATTTGGCGACTAATCCTGACGATCTCTGGGTGGCGGAAGATATCGGAGAATTCTTGATAGGGGATCTTCGGATTCAAATAGCTTTACTCCTAGCTTTGCGCTTAATTTTGGCAATGAGGCTTCGCTCGAAAGCGGCAAGTTCTTTAGCTTCTATCTTTTTCGCTCGTTCGATCCCTGCCAGAGCGGCAAGTTCGAGCTGCTGCTGTCGCTCGCTCTCTTTCACATCTGCGCGGGCATTCCGAGCGTGAAGCTTTTGCACCAGCAAGTCGTTCTGCTTGCTGGTACTAGCTATCCTCCGGTCTTCTTTACGCTGCTTCTGCGCCAACCACTCTTGCTTGGCTAGGATACCTTGGTTGAAAGCATCCAGTAAAAAAGGTAGTTGAGCGCGAGCGATCGCCTGGGCTGTTTGCCCCGCAGGCATCCCTTTCTGCGCGGGGAAGTACATTTTGTCGAAGACCAGTAAATTCGTCCGTCGCAAAAAGCAGAAAGCAGAAATTTCAGTGTATTCGTCGACAGAGAAAAAACACAGCAAAATGTCTTTGACACAGAGTCTGCCGTCGGCTGCGACTCTGATTCGATCGAAATCGATCGAATCGATACCGATTTCCCGAGGATTGACAATCACTTTAAATATGCCCTCCAGTGCTAAACTTTGGCAGCGGAAACTCGTCCAGGCAGTGCCACAGATGCAGACAAAAATCCGCAACATTAACATGTTCGGGCGCGGGCGGGAAAACTTGAATCGCCCACCTGTCGCCAAACCAATACTGACGGACTAATTTTAAATCGGCGTAACTGGGTAGGGCATCTTGACGGGAGCAACTGACGTGATACCAGACCTTGTCTTCAAGCACGAGCAGTGATGCCATTACCAGTAGACCACTGCTTTTGGCTTTGGTACCCAAGTAAGCTTTAGAAAGCGAAACTTGCGCGCCTACCGCTCTAAACCCATAGGGGAGGGCATCGGGAAAGGGAATTGGATTCGCTAGCGTTCGATCTAATAGTCGGGCTTGAATCTGTTCGTACTGCTGTTGTTCGAGTTCGACCAGTGGTGCCATGATTTCAGGGGTGAATTCGGCAATAGCGGTAAGCTTGCGAATCTTGTTAAAGGTTTTAGGATTGGGCATAAAGGTTCGATCCTGGGGATAAAAGGAATTAATTCAAATGACCGAAAAGCCTGGAATGATGGCATCGAGGGCGGCATCGAGAGTGGGAGTCTCGAACACGTTACCGCCAACCTGACAAATATTCTTGCGCGACTTGCGAGCGATAAAGGACTTGAGAGCCGACTGGGTTAGCTCGAACTCTTCTGGTAGACTGCGGCGACGATCGGCACTGCGGCTCAAGAAAGATTCCCGCAGCCGCGTTGCCGCCGAGTCATAGGCATTGCCACTCATCGTGATACCGCCGAACAGATCCATAAATTGAGTCAGTCGCAGGTGATTGCTTCCCGACAGATAAGCCCGAGAGATCGTCCCAGCCACCGCCGTGCGGGTGAGTTTGCCACGCATGAAGCCGTGGCTGGTGACGAACTTAATTGGCTCTAGGAATTTCAAAGTCAGCTCGATTTCCTGAGCTACGGTCAGCAAATTACGTCTGTTCTGGGAGGAGCAGTAGGGGAGCAGCATCGAACGAAAGCAAGAGATGTCCCGATGCCCGATTTCGGTATGCCCCTGAAGTCGGGCGACATCCAGAGCACTGCGTTTCTTACCTAGGTCGAGCACCCTTTTAGCTTCTGGATCGTAGCCACGCACGACCGCTAATTCGAGCGTTTTACCCGTCTTAACGATCGCCGTCAGTCGGTGCTGACCATCGATTAGATCGCCGTTCCAATCGTATTTAATCGAATCGCCAACAATGTTAAATTCACCCGAGTTGATGCCGGAGACGATCCGCCCCAGATGCGCCGAACAAACATTGCGGTTGGCTTCGTTGGCTGCCAGCCATTCGGCGGCGATCGCCGGAGTGATCGCGATCGTATCGATCGTCAGGTTGAGTTTAGAGGGTATGGTAACTTTAGGCATTTTAAAGATGGGTGGGTAGGGGTAGAAGTGGGAAACGTTTGGGATCGAGTGCTGTGACAGCTCGGTCAGATCGACGGTCTGTCTGCGTCGGTAAACGGCAGAGTGGTCGGATTGGAGTACTGAAAGCTATTGACGACCAGGCGAAACAGATCCAGTGCGTGCGGCTGTTGCTGGGCGGGATCGGCGCACAGCAGTCCATCTCGCACGATAGCGCCGCAGACTAGATTTAGCTGACAGAAACTAGGCGAGTCGTGCTTGCCACAGAAAGATATCGGTGGCGTGGATTCATCTCCCGCTGGTGGAGCGATGACGAATCGGCACCCGAATGCTTCGCAAAGGCTATAACCCTTGCAAAGCATTTCTGCGGGCAGCAGTTGGTTGTCGCGGCTGCGATTAGATATTGGTGTGGTATTCGTGCTCAAATTATATTAATTTCCAAAGTGTCTTGAATTTCAAACAGATGCCACGGTTCGAGTTGCAACCCCTCTAATGGTACTCCACTATTTGCGTTTTTAAGATAAATATTGGGGACGGCATAGATCCCCTGAATCCGTTCGATCGCCGTACTTACCGATCCGGCAAGATCTTTATCGCCCCAAATGCCATAGGGTGGATTGATCGTATCGACGATCGCGATAGAGATCGCATCGACTGCGGCTTGGCGGGGGAAGTTCTGAGCGGTTTTGATATTGATAATGCCGTCGATGGGAATCACCTCTGCGGGAATCACCATGAGACGGCTGCTGGCGTCGCTAATTTTAGCCAAATCGATGGCGATACTGCTGGCGCGGAGGGGAGGATAGATGGGTACCGTGATCAGATCGCCATAGTAGCCACTAGCCCCATAGGCAACTCCTCGAACTGCATTGGCTTTACTGGCTCCGAGTCGCTCCGAGTAATAGATGTAATCGCGGAGGGTGACGCACCGCCCCAAGAACCGATCGCCTTCGAGGTCGATGAGACCTTTTTCGGTCAGTCGTCCCAGGTTGCCAGTCCGAATCCCCTGGCGAGCGGTAGAGATCGTCTCAGCCAAACTCGAAGTATCTAGCCCGCTAGAAACGTAAGCGATGTCGATGGCTGATTCCAGGTAGGGAATTTTCTGAATCACCTGGGCGTAAGATCCCAACCTGGTGTTGAGATCTTCGCCGAGAGTGTCCACTCGCGCCGCTACGGTACCGGAGACGGTCGAACCGTCTAAAGTCAGAGTCTGAGTTAGATAAGCCGATCGAGACGGATCGAAAACGTTTCTAACCTCGGTACCGATCGGAATCGTGACCGCGATATTCTGAGCTACTGCCACAGCTTGACGGGTGAACTCGATCTCGATGACTGGGTAGCCGCCAGTGAGTTGTTCGACTCCGAGCAGTCTGAAGAAGTTAATCCAGGCGCGATCGGGCATGAGATTGACTTCGTGACCCAGTACTTCTAATAAGTGGACTGTCGCACCCATCAAAATCGAATGATTGGATCCGCTGGCTTTGTTGGAAAAGGGCGACTCGCGACCGGAGGGTAGAGCCGATGCCAGTAGCTCCATACCGGATGAGTACAGGGCTTCGGCATCGAGATCGAACAGCCGAACGGCGGCGATCAGTGCCTCTTCTTGGGCGAGGCTGGACTGGATGGCATAATGCTCGGCGTAATCCATAAAAAAAGCTGGGAAAATCGAGGGTTAGTTCGATTATCCCAGCTTTTTTAAGCCATGCGACGGTTGCTAATCTGCCTTAAATGCCAGCATCTCTGCTCGTTTGCCGCGACCTTTAACGGTAGCCGAGATGTTGCTGAGAGTCTCAACCCCAGTCAGGGTGAAGCCCAGATCTCCATACAGGGTTAAAATCTGTGGATGGGGATAGTTACTGGCAATCTTGATTCCCGGTTGAGCCGCCAGCCATTGCGCCAGCCTTACCTGCTCGCTCCAGTCGAACGGCACGGCACAGTATCCAGTGAAAACACCCTTGCCATAGTAAGGTGGATCGGCATAGATGACGCTGTTGGCGGTAGTGGGGACTGCCGCAAAATCGGTGCTAGTGAATTGCCATCCCTTGACAGTGCGTCCAAACTCTTGGAGATCTCTGTCGTAATTGATGTGGGCATACCTGCCAAACGGCGTGTTGTAATTTCCCTGTCTCGATACGCGATACAGTCCATTGAAGGACGTCTTTGAGAGGTAGTAGAATAGTTCTACCAGCTCGTGGTCGATCGGCGGCAATTTATTGAGCTGGTTGAATCGAATTCTAGCTGCGGCAAAATCATCCGCATTATTTTGATAGGCACCCCGATAGCGATCGAACGAGTCCGATTCAATCCGGCGATAGAGGTCGATCGGGTAGGGGTTGAGATCGTTGGCAATAACTCGATCGCCGAAGAAATCGACCAATCCCAGCGGTACCGAAAGTCCGCCCGTGAATAGATCTACTAGGCGAGCATCGCTCGCTACGTTAAGCTCGACGAGCAGTTGACGCAAGCGGGGCACGAGCCACCGCTTGCCACCCGTCCATTTTAGGATCGGGCTGGATTGAGGAAAAAGTTTGGATTTAACGACCACGCAGAATGCCCAGATCGTTATCTAGGCTGTGAGAAACATCCAAGTATAGATCGATTGCCATCTGTTCGCCTGGATTGGCGCGGAGGTAATAGGCGGCGAAATTCATCGCGTGCAGATATTCGCCCAACTGGTGGTAGACCAAGCCCGAAACATAATGTGACTTGGGATCGAGTGGCGCGACCTTCATCAACTGCCCTGCGGCTTTGCAAGCACGGTCGAGCTGTCCGTCGCGCAGCAAATAGGTAACATGGACGATCCCCGCATCGGTGGATGAGGGGAGCAGTGCCAAGGTAATTGCGCTCAGTTCGATCGCTTCCCCCACCCGACCCGTCGCGCCATAGCAGACGGCTAAGGCGATCTGAATATTGGTGTCGGTCGGTCTGAGATCGTACGCTTGCTCCAGCAGGGGAGTCGCGAGGATTGGTCGGTCTTCGATCAGCAGGGCATTGCCCCAGCCCGAATAGACACTGATCGCATCTTCGGACGAACATGTCGCTAGATCGATCGCCTCATAGTAGCCGATCGCTTCAGCTCGCCTGTCGATTTTTCCCAGACAATTAGCCGTCCACAAATCTAGTTGGGCATCTGGAACGTTAGCCGCGATCGCCCGAGCCGACTGAAACAATGACAGAGCCTGCTCGAAATCATCCTGGCGATAGGCTAAGGTGCCGCTGTTGAATAAAGTATCGCGATTGAAGGCGCAGGTTTCATTTCCCACCTCGGCGCGGCTGAGTTGTAACGCCTTGAGATAGTTGTCCCGATCGGCTGGATTTACCGCCAGCAGGATCGGCAGTACCCGTTCGGCTTGGGTCCATTGCCCCATGTGCAAATAGCCGAAGAAACTCACCGAAAGTCCGATTTCGTTATGCTCATCGATCTTTAAAATCCGAGCGGCAGTTTTTACCGCCATCGCCACGCGATCTTGCTCGAACTCTATTCGCGCCAGTAGTTTTAGGGCTTCGAGATGGTTTTTATCGAACGCCAGTACCGAAGACAAACTGGCTAAAGCTGCGGTATCGTTGTCCGATAGCTTATGAGCTTGCGCCTGTAAAGACCAGAATGGTACGTTGTGGGGGGCGATCGCAATTCCTTCGGCGCAATATTTGAGCGCCTTGACACGGTCTTTTTGCTCCATCGCTCCAAACCCGAGCAGTAAGAAGGCTCCGGCAAACTGATGTCCACGACCCAACCGCAACAGCAGCTCGTGCGATTCGGACGTACGACCCACATCACCGAGAATCCGAGCGCGCAAACAGGCGGATCGGAGGTAAGTAGCAGACGTTGTTTCGCTCCAGGACTGGTGTTTAGCCAAACAGGCATCAATATGGATTAACGCGCTTTGGGGTTGGTTCGCGTATTTGTACGCCAGGGCAAGCAGATAATCGGGAACACTCAGATCGGGAAACAGATCCTTGCATTCCAGGGCACTGGCGATAGCTTCATCCAAGTGTTGGGTTTCGATTTGGGTTTCGATTTGTTCGATCCAGAATTGGAGCTTGTGCATGGCGTTAAAATTATCGGTGGTGTAGTTCAAGTATCGGTAAATCGTTGCTGAATGTCGCGGATTCGCTGCCACACCAGGCAAAAAACTTTCGCCAGACTGCTCGCGAAAGCATCTACGCTGGTGCCGTCGGACAGGGCAAACTGGAGCTGGCGGTAAGCGATCGGATAATGCTGGGTGAGTTTAATCAGATCGGCGAACCAGGCGGCTGCGACGAATCGCCCGTCTCCGAATTGGGTGCGGCTGGAAGTGAAATCTACGAGCAGCTCGGTTTTAGCAACGAGCTGCGATGGATCGAGCTTGACGAAGATGCGCCGATCGAACCTGTAATAGCGCGAGTCTTGCAGCCGCAGCCAGTCTTCATAGGGCAGTACTAATTTTAGGTCGAGTTGATTGTGAATGAGTTCGTAGTACATTGGCTCTAGGTAGATTCTCGGTCGAGTAGCTGCATGAAGTATAGCGTCGTATAGTGAGCGTCGTCGCCCCACAGTACGCAGATCTCGCCCCGATTGAAGCTGTACTCAACTTCTTTAATTACGTCCGTGCGGGTGATGCGGGAATCATCGGGGTGTCGCCAACAGATGATGTCGCCGACTTTATATTCCAGTCGCCAAGCATCCGAGCGGCGATCGCAATTATAGGGAAGGATATCTCCGGCTGCAACCGACAAATCCCAAACCTGCGATTCGTCCTCGTCCAAGCGCAGCTCGATCCGGCGATCGGCAAGAGCTGCACTAAGAGGGAGAGCTGCGAGGTTCTCGATGTGTTGGATCGTGCCATAAATCAGATGTTCCGAGTTTTCATGCCAAACGACAATCCGATCGCCCACCGCCAAATTCTGCCGCCACACGTCCAGGGGCGATAGGATGGGTGTCCCTAATTTCACCTCTAAAAAACGTGGGTTGATTTCAAGAAGAATATCTTCGGGCAGGCTTGTTCGGGGATTGTCCTCGTTGCGAACGTAGACTCGGTGAACGATCTCTTTAATTTGCTCGATTTCGGCGGCGACCAGCTTAGTTAGAGTATCGAGATCCGTTGGGTGTTTGATTGTTTCGGTGTGCGATCGATATCCATCACGCTCATTCCACCCGCAGTTACCGCTCGGCATGTCGCCCCAACCAGGGTGTATTGTCTCTTGGAGTAGCCTTGTATCTAAGTCGGTATATTCAGCACAAATACAACTGTTCTTGTCACTGATAGTTGGGATCGACACGGTAATAG